>JAYSZD010000982.1:0-6724 GCA_043738185.1 Hymenobacter sp.
GCTTCCTTTTCTTTGTCGGACAGCTTTTTGAGGACGCGCTTGAAGTCGGCGGACGGAACGGGCATGGCAATGGAACAGGCGGGGAGGGGCGAATCGGCCGGAAAATTACGGCGGATTTCCCGGAGCCTGTCGCCGCCGCCGGCTCGCCACCCGCGCCCACCCCGCCGCCGCCCCAGATTCCTCCGAAACCCGGAAACGATTCAACCCTTGAATCGGTTATAGCAGGCCGGGTAACGCGCCCGCAGTCCGGTTATCTGCCCGTTTTTCCGTATTTTTGCGCCATGAACACCAAGCCGTTAATCGAGTACGACGAGGACGTACTGCTTCTGGAGGAAACCACTGATGTGCGCGACCTAATCGTGTACAACGACGATGTGAACACCTTTGACACGTCATCAAAACCCTGATGGACGTGTGCGGCCACCAGCCCGAACAGGCCGAGCAGTGCACGCTGCTCATTCACTATAAAGGCAAGTGCGCCGTCAAAATTGGTTCTTACGAGGAATTGGAGCCGCTTTGTACCGCCATCCACGACCGCGGCATTGCGGCCGACGTGGTATAAATTAAGCCGTTAGCCATTAGCTTGTAGCTGTTAGCCATTGTTCCTGATTTATTGTGAACGGTAGGTTCCAGTCTCGGCTAACCGCTAGCAGCTATAAGCTAATAGCTATCTTTAAATGGAATTTCCTTCCAAACTAATTGAAAACGCCGTGGGCGAGCTGGCCCGCCTGCCCGGCATTGGCCGCAAAACGGCCCTGCGTCTGGCCCTGCACCTGCTCAAAGCCGAGATGGACACCACTGCTTCGCTGGCCGAAGCCCTGGCCAAGATGCGCTTCGAAATAACGTACTGCCGCACCTGCCACAGCATTTCCGATGCCGAGGAGTGTGGCATTTGCGCTAATAAGCTCCGCGACCACAGCCTGGTGTGCGTGGTGTCGGACGTGCGCGACGTTATTGCCATTGAAAATACCGGCCAGTACAAAGGCGTTTACCACGTGCTGGGCGGCGTTATTTCCCCCATCGAAGGCATTGGCCCGGCCGATTTGCACATCGACTCGCTGGTGGAGCGGGCGGCTATCGAGGAGTCGGAAATCCGGGAAATTATCCTCGCCATCAGCCCCACAATGGAGGGCGATACCACGGCATTCTACCTCTCGCGCCGGCTGCGCGACCTGCCCAGCGTGCACATCAGCACCATCGCGCGCGGTATTCCCATGGGCGGCGAGCTGGAATACGCCGATGAAATCACCCTCGGCCGCAGCATCGTGGACCGCCTGCGGCAGGCCCGGTAAGGCCGCCATTGGGGATTGAGAATTAAAAATTGAGAATTAAAAATTCATAACCGGGTTTTCAATTCTCAATTTTTAATTCAACGAGAAGCTTCGCTAGTGCGTGGCATCGCCATTGGGCGGCGGACCGGTGCTCAGGCCCAGCTTTTTCACCAGCGGCCCGATGCTGAGGCCCTGCACGATGATGCTGAAAATGACCACCACGTAGGTCACGCCCACAATCAGGTCGCGGGGCATGGATTCGGGCAGGGACAGGGCCAGGGCCACCGAAATGCCGCCCCGCAAGCCGCCCCAGGTCAGCACCCGTAGCGTCTGGCGGTCGAAAGGGTAGAAGCGTTTGAGCAGCACCAGCGGCACGCCCACCGAAACCCAGCGCGCCACTAGCAC
The DNA here is from genome assembly GCA_043738185.1 of Hymenobacter sp. Lineage (GTDB taxonomy): Bacteria > Bacteroidota > Bacteroidia > Cytophagales > Hymenobacteraceae > Hymenobacter. The sequence goes on from JAYSZD010000982.1 coordinate 1,677, forward strand.
CAGCCCAATGGCCACCAGGCCCACCAGCAGCGTGGTGCGGCTGATGTCGAGAATGAGCATTTCGAGCCCGATGAGCACGAACAGCACCGCGTTGAGAATCTCATCCAGAATTTCCCAGAATTTGTCGAGGTACTCGCGGGTGATGTCCGACATGCCCAGCTGCCGGCCCTTGCTGCCCACAATCAGGCCCGCCACCACGATGGCCAGCGGCCCCGACGTGTGCAGGCGGGTGGCCAGCGCCGTGCCGCCCATCACCAAGGCCAGCGTTATCATCACCTCCACCTGGTAGTTGTCGATGGTGCGCAGGGCCCAGTACGCCACGTAGCCCAGCACCGCGCCCAGCGCGATGCCGCCCACCGCTTCCACCAGAAACAGCTGCCCGATAACGGCGGGCGTGGCTTGCTCCTGGCCAAACTTGGCAATCTGAAACAGGCTGATGAATACCACCACGGCCACGCCATCGTTGAACAGCGACTCGCCCACGATGCGGATTTCCAATGATTTATCGATGCGGGCGGCCTTGAGGATGCCCAGCACGGCAATGGGGTCGGTGGGGGAGATGAGCACGCCAAACAGCAGGCAGTAGATGTAGGCGATGGGCTGCCCGAACAGTGGCATCATGTAATAGAACGCAGTGCCAATCAGGAAAGTAGACAGCAGAATGCCCACCGTGGCCATGGTGCCGATGGCCACACCCTGCCGCCCTAGGGCGCCCACGTCCACATGCAGGGCCCCGGCAAAGAGCAGAAAGCTCAGCATCACCTCCATGAGCACGGCGTGGAAATCGATGCCGCGCACCAGCTGGCCAGCCTGCACCACCCACTCCACGCCCATTTTCCCCAGCCCAATGGCTGCCAGGGATGAAACCAGGGCCAGGACCATCAGCCCGATGACGCCCGGCAGCTTCAGTAAGCGATGGTTGATATAGCCGAAAACAGCCGCCACTACAATGAGCAGCGCGAGGGTATTATATAACTCCATAAATTGGGCAAAGGCAAATGGATTGGTTTGCTACCAAACGCTAAAAGCAGGCGATTCGTTGGGGCGTGCGGCATTTGGGCCGGGTGGGGGGCCGGCCTGCAGCGTTGATAACAGACGATGATTTGCTGCCATTGGCAGTCGCTCCGGTATGGGCCGCTCACTGCCTCGGCCCCCGCAGTTACCGGCAAAGATGTGAGCCTGGTGCTCGCAATGGCCGCGAAGCCCGTAATTTCGCCCGCTGTGGTGAAGCTCTCCGTCGTTATTGTCAATTACAACGTCTGCTATTTTCTGGAGCAGACCCTGCTTTCCGTGCGGCGGGCCGTGGAGAAACTCGGGCAGCCGGTGGAGGTATTTGTGGTCGACAACAACTCGGTCGATGGTTCGGTGGCCATGGTGCGGGCCCGCTTTCCCGAAGCCGTGCTCATCGCCAACCGCGACAACCCCGGCTTTTCCAAAGCCAACAACCAGGCCCTGCGCCTGGCCACCGGTCAGTACCAGCTGCTGCTCAACCCCGATACCGTGGTGGAAGAAGACACCTTCCGGGCCTGCTGCGCCTTCATGGACGCGCACCCCGACTGCGGCGGCCTGGGCGTGAAAATGCTCGACGGCCAGGGCCGGTTTCTGCCCGAAAGCAAGCGCGGCCTGCCCACGCCAGCCGTGGCGTTCTACAAAATATTCGGCCTGGCCCGGCTCATGCCCCGCTCGCGCACGTTCGGGCGCTATCACCTCGGCTTCCTCAGCCCCGACGAAACCCACGAAATTGACGTGCTCAGCGGCGCGTTTATGCTGCTGCGCCAGGCCGCCCTCGCCGAGGTGGGCCTGCTCGACGAGGACTATTTTATGTACGGCGAGGATATCGACCTCTCGTACCGCCTCACGCAGGGTGGCTGGAAAAACTACTATTTCCCCGACACGCGCATCATTCACTACAAAGGCGAGAGCACCAAGCGCACGAGCGTGAATTTCGTGTTCGTGTTCTACCGGGCCATGGTGATTTTTGCTGAAAAGCACTTCGCGCCCGGCCGCGCCGGGCTTTTTTCGCTGCTGATAAACGCGGCCATCTGGCTGCGGGCCGGCGCGGCGGTGCTGGAGCGGCTAGTGGTGCGCGCTGCCCCGCTGCTGCTCGATGCCGGCCTGATTTGGGCGGGGATGTATTTTCTGAAGTCGTATTGGGAGAACAACCACAAGTTCGTGCCCGGCGCCTATCCGCCGCAGTACATGCTGGTGGCGGTGCCGGCCTACATCCTCGTCTGGCTCACCTCCGCCTACCTGAGCGGGGCCTACGACCCGCCCGCCAAAACCGCACGAGTAGTGCGCGGCATCTTCGTGGGCACGCTGCTGATTTCGGCGGCCTCCAACTTCCTGGATGCCTGGCGCTTTTCCAAAGCCCTGATTATTCTGGGCGGGGCCTGGGCCGTGGCCGCCGTGGTGGGGCGGCAGCTGCTGGCGCATTTCATCCGTTACCGCGACTTCCGCCTGAGCGAGCACCGCCAGAAAAACATTGCCATCGTGGGCTCGGGCCCCGAAAGCCGTCGGGTGCGGCACTTGCTGGAAGCCGCCGGCGTGAAGGCGCGGGTAATTGGCTACGTGGAAACGGCGGCCGAGCCGGAGCCTTCGGCCGCAGCCGCAGTAGAAGCGCCGGCCTCGCTCGGCCAGGCCGTTACCGACTCGGCGCTGGAGCCCCTTGGTGAGCTTTACCAGCTGGCCGACATCATCCGGCTGTACGCATTGGATGAGCTGATTTTCTGTGGCAAAGACCTGCCCGCCAGTCAAATCATCGCCCTGATGCTGAGCCTGCCCGCCGTGCCGGCGGTGGCGTATAAAATCCTGCCCGAAGACAGCCAGTACATCATCGGCAGCAGCAGCAAGGACACGCCCGGCGACTACTACACCCTCGACATTGCCCTGAACCTCTACCAGCCCCGGCAGGCCCGCGCCAAGCGCCTGCTCGACGTGCTGAGCAGCGCGGCGCTGCTGGTGCTTTCCCCCATCATTGGCTGGTTTCAAACCCAAAAGATTGGTTTTCTGCGCAACTGTCTGGCCGTGCTGGTGGGGAGCCGTACCTGGGTTGGGCTGCGCCACAGCACCGATACGGCTCAGGTGGTGTCTGCCGTGCTCTCGCCCGCCGATGCCGCGCCCACCGCCGCGCCGCTCAACGACATGACGCGCCGGCGCCTGGAGCTGCTGTATGCCAAGGACTACGAGCCCGGCATGGATTTGACCGTACTTTGGCGCTGCTGGCGACAGCTGGGCGAGTAACGCAAACCCAGGCGTCGCTTCGCCCGCCTCCCGTAGCTTTGCATTTCATTTCCTCTCTGCGAATTATGTCTGATACCGCCACCGCTTCGCCACTCGCTGACCGCCTGCTGGCCATGAACGAATCGGCCACTATTGCCATGGCCAAAAAAAGCCGGGAGCTCATGGCCAAAGGCTTCAATGTCATCAACCTGAGCTTTGGGGAGCCCGATTTTCAGACTCCGCAATACATCAAAGACGCCGCCAAGCAGGCGCTCGATGATGGCTACACGTTTTACACGCCCGTGCCCGGTTATCCGGAATTGCGGCAGGCCATCTGCGACAAGTTCAAGCGCGACAACCAGCTGGAATACCTGCCCAACCAGATTGTAGTGAGCACCGGCGCCAAGCAGTCCCTGGCCAATGTGGTGCTGAGCCTGGTAAATCCCGGCGATGAAGTCATCGTATTTTCGCCCTACTGGGTGAGCTACGAGGAAATGGTGAAGCTGGCCGAGGGCACCAGTGTGGCATTGGCCGGCACCCTCGAAAACGATTATAAAGTAACTGCCGCGCAGCTCGAAGCCGCCATTACGGCGCGCACCAAGCTCATCATGTACTCGTCGCCCTGCAACCCCACGGGCTCGGTTTTTAGCCGCGAAGAGCTGGGCGAAATCGCGGCCGTGCTGGCCCGGCACCCGCAGGTGTATGCCCTGGCCGATGAGATTTACGAATACATTAATTTCGTGGGCGAGCACGTCAGTCTGGCCCAGTTTCCGGAGGTGAAGGACCGGGTGATTACCGTGAACGGCTTTTCGAAAGGCTACGCCATGACCGGCTGGCGCCTGGGCTACCTGGCCGCCCGGCCGGACATTGCCGCGGCCTGCGAGAAAATGCAGAGCCAGATTACGTCGGGCACCTGCTCCATTGCGCAGCGGGCGGGCTTGGCGGCCTTGCGCGGCGGGCGCGCCTCGGCCGATGAGATGGTGGACGCCTACCGCCGCCGCCGCGACCTGGTGCTGGACATCGTGCGCGACATTCCGGGCTTTAAAACGCCCACACCCAGCGGCGCGTTCTACATTTTCCCGGAGGTGTCGGCCTATTTCGGCCGCACGGCGCCCGATGGCAGCAGCATCAAGAATTCCATGGACCTGGCCATGTACCTGCTCAACGACGCGCTGGTATCGGCCGTGTCGGGCGAGGCATTTGGCGCGCCGGAATGCATGCGCTTCAGCACTGCCGCCGCCGATGACAAGCTGGTGGAAGCCTTCCGGCGCGTAAAAGCCAGCCTAGCCAAGCTGACGTAATTATTTATCACCTCTGTCATCCTGAGCTTGCGAAGGACCTTATCACCGTTGGACGACTTGCCGTAACTAGTGCAAGCGTGATAAGGTCCTTCGCAAGCTCAGGATGACAGCTTGTTGCCTTTGGTTTGTTTACTTCCGCTGATTCCCTCGTTACCCTTTTCGAGAACTTCAATAGCCTGCGTGTCCTCATCATCGGGGATGTGATGGTGGATGCCTACGTGTGGGGCCGCTCGACGCGGCTCTCGCCCGAAGCGCCGGTGCCCGTGGTGCATGTGGCCCGCACCGAGCAGCGCCTCGGCGGAGCCGCCAACGTGGCCCTGAACGTGCAGGCTCTGGGCGCCACGCCGCTGCTTTGCGCCGTAATTGGCGCCGATGCGGGAGGCGACCAGCTGCTGCAGCTGCTGCAGGAGCGGGATTTGTCGGCCACGGGCATCATCCGCAGCGCGCACCGGCCCACCACGGTCAAGCAGCGCATCCTGGCCCACGGGCAGCAGCTGCTGCGCATCGATTCGGAGATAGAAACCGACA
>JAYSZD010000983.1:0-6721 GCA_043738185.1 Hymenobacter sp.
CTCGCTTTGTGGCAAAAGCATCAGTGGGAATCTATATTGTCACAGATGCATTTGCCACAAAGCGCTGATTTAAGTTTCTTACTAACCCGCATCAATGAATCGCCGCCACGTATCGGGAAGTAAGGGGCCGAAACCTTCTTACAACATGCTGCAACTGGTGCGGACGCACCTGGGCCTGACGCAGCAGCAGGTAGCCGACCTACTCGGCGTGTCGCGCACGGCCGTGGCGATGGAGGAGCGCGGCGAACGCCGCCTGCCCTAGACAACCACCGCGCGGGTACTGGCGCTGTGGCACGTGCTGTCTCTGCCTGATGGGCCGGCCCCTACGCCGCCCGTGCTGCCGCCCCTCACGGCCGCCGACCGCGACGAGCTGGATTTTCGGCGGCAGGGACTGTCCGTGCAGGTGTCCCCGTTGGAGCAGCAGTTGGTGCGGCACCGGGTACTGCTGGCGCAGGCGCGGCTCTGGCAGCAGGCCCTGCCCGCGCTACGTCAAAGCTTCCCGGCCCACGATGTCGAGTGGCAGGAGTGGCTGACCCGTTTTGAGCGCCGGGCGGCGGCGGTGCTGCGTTCCGAAGGTGGGGCTGCCGGACTGTTGGAGTTGCGCCTGGCCACGCTGGCTTTTGAGATGGGTGAAATAAACCGCCTGCTGGGCGATGTGCCGCCGGCGGGGACGGAGGTTGACCCCGCTCGCTAAAACGTATCTCCTGTAGGTTACCGGACCACACTTTCGTGCACCGCCGCCAGCACCTTTTCAGCCGGCAGGTCCTCCATGCAGCTGGTGCCCAGCTGGCAGGTGCCCCGGTAGAAACACACGCAGTCCTTGTTGGGCTGCACCAGCTGGCCCCGGCCGTAGAGGTCGAATTCGTGCGGATTGAAGATGTTGTTCATCAAAATAGTGGGCTTGCCGAGGGCGATGCTGATGTGCATGCCCATGGTCACCTGCGTCACGATGCCGTCTAGCTGGTACATCAGGTTGATGAACCGGGGGAGGGGAAAAGTGCCCAGGTAGGCGGCCCCGGTGGCGGCGTGCAGCTCGCGGTTGCGCGGGTCTTCGGCCTCGCCACCCAGCAGCACGGGCGTATAGCCGGCCGCTTGCAGGCCGTGGATGAGCTCAATCCACTTTTCGGTGCTCCAGAGGCGGGTGGTCCAGCGGTCGCCGCAGCCGGTGTTGAGGCCGATGCGGGGGCCGGGGCCGGCGGGCAGGGCGCTCCAGTCGTAGCCCTTGTCCTGGTGGGTATCGAAAACGTATTCTTCGCCCCGGAAATCGAAGCCGCAAAGCTCAAAGATTTCCTGCACGTAGGGCTTGGTATTGGCCTGGCTCACCTGGTCGAAGATGCCGGTGAGGTACTTGTGCTCGGCCAGGGCGTTCACGGGCCAGGCCACGCCATCAGCCGGGCGCAGGGCGTAGCCGAATTTCTCCGGCGCCTCAATGGTATTGAGCAGCGCGCAGGCTTCTTTCTCTTTGTCGAGGTTGATAACCACATCGAACTGCCGGGCCTGCAGCTGGAGGGCGCTGGCAAAGTCGAACTTTAAAATTTCGTCCACCGCGTTCTGGGGCAGGATGGCGGGCGTGTGCGTGAGCCAGGTAATGAAGCAGTCCGGCCGCTCCTGCCGCAGGCGCCGCAGCAGCGGCGTGGTCCGAATAACATCGCCAATGGCGCCGAGCTTGATGATGAGCACCCGGCTCGTGACGGGCGCATACGCCGGACAGCCCGCGCACACGTAGCCGTGGGTTTTGTTGGGGCGGCAGGGCAGGTCGCCGCGAAAATGACGGCAGTCGGGGTGAAGGATGGTATCGGAGAACTGGGGCACTAGGCGGGGTGGGCAGATGAGGAGGCAAAAATAGCGAATGTGACCACCTCAGCATCAATAAAACGGTCGCCTATTGGGCGACTGTAGCGCGGATTTAGAAATTTAAACTAAAACTGCCTTTGGTGACGTCCCGGCTATCGCCGGTATAGTTAACGCATTTGAAAGCAAAGGTGCCGGTAACGTTGATGGCGCTGATGCTGGAAACGATGATGGTGCCGGAGGTGCTATGAAACACTTGGGTGCTGCTGGCTGAAGCAGAGTAGCGGGCATATGAAAAATTGGTGTTGTCTAGCGTATAAGTGCCCACCGCATTGGGGACGTATAGCAACAGGCTGCTGGTGCCAACGGAACCCACGCCTGAGATGGTTACGTAGTTGCCCGAAAGCTGTACTTGGGTGGATAAGGCAGTGCTAGGAGCGTAGTCAACCGTCCAAGACATGCTTTGGAACACGGGCGGGGCAGGGTCGTCTTTTTTTGACGCGCAGGCGGCGGGCAGGGCAGCCAGAGCCAGCACGAAAGTGGCGGCGCGAAATGAGCGAGTAGAAATCAACATATGAAAAAGCAAGAGGATAGAAAATGAGCCCGGTACCCGCTGGGCTCCGGCAAATACTCGCGCTACATTTGGAGCGCTACCCGCGCCGCGTGGGGTCGCATTCGGGATAGAGTGTAGTATCAGAGAAATGGGGCGCTGGATGGGGAAACGAATGAAGCGGTAAAAACAACGGTACGGGCGGTATTAAAGATTGCAGCAGGGCGCGTCGCGGCAACGTGTGCCATCTGCTGCCGCACTAAACTAGATTAGGTTTAGCGAACAAATTAGCGAAGCCACAAAAAGAACTGACACGAAATGTACCATTCCCAGGAAGCTGCTCGCTGCTTCTCAGAGCGTGTGGTCAGCCGACGAAACTGCTTGAGGCAGCTGAAAAAGCATGCGACGTTGTTGCGGTTCCGATAGAGGTTTCGGCCAATGCCGCCGAGACCGAAATGCTGCGAGGGATGGGGTGAACGGACCCCAAGAGCTTACCGCCCCACGTACCCCCACGGCGTGATGCCGCGCAGCTCCGCCCGCACGCTGTCGCTCACATCTAACGCATCAATAAAAGCCCCAATGCTGGCGGCCGAAATGGCCTCGCCAGTGCGGGTGAGGGCTTTGAGGGCGTTGTAGGGGTCGGGGTAGGCTTCGCGGCGCAGAATGGTTTGGATGCCCTCGGCCACCACGGCCCAGTTGGCTTCCAGGTCGCGCTGCAGGGCCGATTCATCGAGCGCCAGCTTGCCCAGGCCGCGCAGCAGGGCGCCGAGCGCGATGAGAATGTGGCCCAGCGGTACGCCCAGGTTGCGCAGCACCGTGGAGTCGGTGAGGTCGCGTTGGAGGCGGGAAATGGGCAGCTTGGCGGCAAAGTGTTCGAGCAGGGCGTTGGCCACGCCCAGGTTGCCCTCGGCGTTTTCAAAATCGATGGGGTTCACCTTGTGCGGCATGGCCGACGAGCCCACCTCGCCAGCCTTAATAGTCTGTTTGAAATAGCCCAGCGAAATGTACTGCCACACGTCGCGGGCCAGGTCGAGCAGAATGGTGTTGAGGCGCTTGAGGGCGTCGCAATGGGCCGCCAGGTGGTCGTAATGCTCAATTTGAGTGGTCGGAAAGGAGCGGGAGAGGCCGAGCCGCTCGTTTACGAACGTGCCGGCAAACGCGTGCCAGTCCACCTGCGGATAGGCCACGTAATGCGCGTTGAAGTTGCCGGTGGCGCCGCCAAACTTGGCTCCGAACGGCACCTGTGCCAGCAGCGTCACCTGGGCATCAAGCCGGGCCACGAACACCTCAATCTCCTTGCCCAGGCGCGTGGGCGAAGCGGGCTGGCCGTGGGTGCGGGCCAGCATGGGCACCGCGGCCCACTCCTGAGCGCGGGCCGCAAGGGCATTGCGCACCTGGGCATAGGCCGGGAGCAGCTCGCCCACCAGCGCGTCGCGGAAGCTCAGCGGGATGGCCGTGTTGTTGATGTCCTGTGAAGTGAGGCCGAAGTGGATAAATTCCACGAAATGGCCCAGGCCGAGGGCCGTGAACTGGTCGCGCAGGAAATATTCCACGGCTTTCACGTCGTGGTTGGTCACGGCTTCGTGGGCTTTGATGGCTTCGGCATCGGCCTCGGTGAAGCCTTCGTAGAGCCGGCGCAGCGCCGGAAAGCTGTCGGCCGCTACGTTCTTGAGCTGGGGCAGCGGCAGCTCGGCCAGACCGATGAAATATTCCACTTCCACCAGCACGCGATAGCGCATGAGGGCCATTTCGGAGAAGCGGACGGCCAACGGAGCCGTGGCACGGGCGTAGCGCCCATCGAGGGGCGAAAGAGCGGTAAGGGGACTGGGCATGGGGCAAAAGTACAGGCAGAACGCGGCGCGCCGTCACCTTTGGCTCCTCCGTAGCGCGCACATTATCCGTATGGTACCCTTGGCGCAGTAAGGAATGCGCTGCTTCCCGCGCCCGTTTTTCTTACCTTTGGCGCTGGCGAACCCGCCCATACTATTGTATTCCGTGACCATATCGCCTTCCACCAAACGACTTATTATTGGCATTCTGGGCAGTGTGGCCTTGTTGCTGCTCGTGGCTTTCGCCGTGTTTCAGTGGAAGCGCCAGCAGCTGCTCACCTACGCGCTGGAGCGCGTAAAAGCCAAGGTTGAAAGCAAATACCCGGTCACGCTCACCCTGGGCCCGGCCCGATTCACTGGCTTCAAAACCGTGGAAATTGTCGGCATGAGCCTCGTGCCCCGCGCCACTCCCGCTGATACCCTGCTGACCGCCCGGCGCCTGCAGGCCAGCCTGAGCCTGCGCTCGCTGTTTGCCGGCCGGCCGGTATTCAGCGGCCTCGAAATCATCGCTGCCCGCCTCACCGCCCGCAAAACTGCCACCACCGACAATTTTGGTTTTTTAGCGAAAAAACAAGCCCCCAGTACCGTTCCGGTCGATACCTCCAAGGGTACCAACTACGGCCTGCTGCTGAACCGGGTGCTCGAAGCGGGGTTCGACAATGTGCCCGGCGAAGCCAGCTTCCGGGACTTTTACGTGAGCTATTCGAGCCCGCGCCACCGGGCCATCCTGCAGCTGCCGGAGCTGAGCATTCAGGACGGCGATATCTCAGGCCGGCTCACGGCCAACATCGATTCGGTGGTGAACGAGTTGGGCATCAGCGGCCACATCGAGCCGACGGACTACGCCTTAACGGCCCGCGTATTCGGCCGGGGCTCTTCGGTGCAGGTGCCGTATCTGCCGCGTCGGTTCGGGGCGCTGGTCAGCTTCGATACGGTGCTGGTGCGCCTCGACAGCAAGGACTTCGACGATGACGATACTGGCGGCCAGCTGCTGGTGCGCGGCTCGGTGGCGGCACGCAATTTCAGCCTCTATCAGCCCAAGCTGGCGGCCGATGAGATAGAAATCAAAAGCGGCGCGCTCGATTTCGTGGCCCGGTTGGGCCGTGGCACCGCGTCGCTGGAAAAGGGCAGCCAGGTTACCATCAACAAGCTGGTGCTGTACCCCGAAATCAGCGTGCGCCTGAAGCCCAGCCGCGCTGTATCCATCAACGTAACGTCGGCCGAAACGGTGGCCAACGACTTTTTCTCGTCGCTGCCCACCGGTATATTCGATGAGGTGCGCGGCGTGCGCGGCACCGGCACGCTCACCTACCGCATGAGCGGCAGCCTCGACCTGGCCCAGGTGGACAGCCTGAAGTTCGATTCCAGCCTCCAGGGCAACAAGTTCAAGCTCACCAGCTTTGGCAAAGAAGACCTGAGCAAGCTCAATACGGCGTTTGAGCACACGGTGTACAACGATAAAGGCGACTCGGTACGCACCTTCCGGGTGGGGCCGCCCAACCCGGATTTCGTGTCCTACAACGACGTGTCGCCCTTTCTCATCCACGCTATTACCACGGCCGAGGACCCCCGCTTTTTTACCCATAAAGGTTTCATGGAGAAAGCTTTCGTGAAATCGGCCATTCAGAATATCAAGGAAAAGCGCTTTGCCCGGGGCGGAAGCACGCTCTCGATGCAGCTGGTGAAAAACGTGTTTCTGACCCGCCAGAAAACCGTGGCCCGCAAGATGGAGGAAGCCCTGATTGTGTGGCTGCTCGAAAATAAGCAGCTGGCCAGTAAGCAGCGTATGTTCGAGGTTTACCTCAACATCATTGAGTGGGGCCCCAGCCAGTTCCGCTGGCCCAGCGGCAAACGCGGCGTGTATGGCGTGAAGGACGCGGCCTTGTTTTACTACGGCAAGCGCCCGAACGAGCTAAACCTGTCCGAAAGCCTGTACCTGGCCAGTATCATCCCCAAACCCAAGTACGCCCGTTATTCCTTCGATTCCTACGGTGACCTGCGCCGCAGCACCCGCTACTTCTTCCGCCTCATTGCCGATATTATGGCTACCCGCGGCCTCATTACCGACAATGACCGCCAAAGCTTGCCCTATTCCCTCAGCCTGAACGGGCCGGCGCGCCAGTACATGCGCTTTGCCGCGCGCCCCGACACCACGCGCCTGACCCTGCAGTCCGATTCGACGCAGTTTGAACCCCTCGATTTGCTGGATTTGCTCAACACCGGCGCGGCGCCTGATGCCGGCGTGAATACCGGTGCCGCGGAAGTCGAGCCCGGCAAAGTGCCTCAATAATTGCCTGAAATAGCTGAAGAATGGGGGCTGGCCGGCCCTTACGCGCCACTTCGTTGCGCTAAACGACGGCCAGCCCTTCGAAAATTGATTTGTTAGCTGCTTGGCTAAAGGACGAGTTCGCTGTCGCCTGCGTCACGCGCGCTACTCAGGGAGCGTATCGGCTTCCTTTTTGGGCCAGATGACCGAGGCCAGTACGCTTAGCAGCAGCAGGCCACCCACCACGCCCAGCGCCACCGGCATGGGGATGGGGTAGATGCTTTC
>JAYSZD010000984.1:0-6720 GCA_043738185.1 Hymenobacter sp.
TTGTAGTCCGCGACTCCGAACGATTCCATACGCGGACTACAAAGTCCGCGCTACTACCCAATGAACGCAACCGAACAAGAAGAACGCGAATACCTGGAAGAAATCAAGGAGCAGCTGACGCTGGCGGTGCGGCGCGTGGATGACGCCGTGCGGCAGTTTTCCAGCGAGCTGCGGGAGAAGAAGGAGTACATCCACGAGCACCAGTCGGGCATGGACGATGCCGACATGGTGGCCGCCGGCCAGTCCATCGACCGCATGGCTTTCACCGGCGCCGGTGCCGTGGCCCGCAAGCGCAAGCTCCTCAAGCTGGTGCAGTCGCCGTACTTCGGCCGCATCGACTTTACCACTTCGAGCCAAGGAACCACGCCGGTGTACATCGGCGTGCATTCGTTCGTGGATGAGCGGGCACGCCGTGGCCTCATCTACGACTGGCGCGCGCCCATCTCGTCCATGTTCTACGATTTCGAGCTGGGCGAAGCGGTGTACACCACCCCGTCCGGCCCCATTCACGGCCGCATCGCCCTCAAGCGGCAGTACAAAATTCAGGACGGCCGCCTGGACTTTATGATTGAAAACGGCGTGAACATCCACGACGAGGTGCTGCAGCGCGAGCTGGCCAAATCCTCGGACGACAAGATGAAGAACATCGTGGCCACCATTCAGCGCGACCAGAATGCGGTGATTCGCAACGAGGACGCCACGGTGATGGTCATTCAGGGCGTGGCCGGCTCGGGCAAAACCTCCATTGCCCTGCACCGCATTGCCTTCCTGCTCTACCGCTACCGCGACACCATCGGGGCCAAGGACATCCTCATCATTTCGCCCAACAAAGTATTCGCCGACTACATCTCGAACGTGCTGCCCGAGCTGGGCGAAGAGCACATTCCCGAGACGGGCATGGAAGAACTGGCCGCCGACCTGCTCGGCAATCCGTACCAGTTCCAGACCTTTTTCGAGCAGGTGTCGGCCTTGCTGGAGCAGCATAAGCCCGCGTTCATTGAGCGCATCCAGTTCAAATCCTCGTTTGAATTTCTCAGCCAGCTGAATAAATACCTGCTGCACGTCGAAAACAACTACTTCACCGCGAGCGAGCTGCGCGTGGGCCGGACCGTGGTGCCGCGCCCGCTGCTGCTGGATAAGTTCAAGGGCTACCACCGCGTCCCGCTCCTCAAACGCTTCCCGCTGGTGGCCGATGACGTGCGCGCCTACGTGCGCACCGCCGCCAACCGCAAGCTCACCGGCGGCGAGAAAAACACGATTGGCGAGGCCCTCACGCGCATGTTCCGGTTCAACAACGTGCTGGATTTCTACCGCGACTTCTACCGCTGGCTGGGCCGGCCCGAGCTGTTCCGCTTCGAGCCCGGCCAGACCCTGGAATACGCCGATGTTTTCGCCCTGATTTACCTGCGCATTCGCCTCGAAGGCATTTCGGCCTACGACCACGTCAAGCACCTGCTCGTGGACGAGATGCAGGACTACACGCCGGTGCAATACGCGGTGCTGTCGCGAATTTTCAATTGTCGCAAAACCATTCTGGGCGATGTAAACCAGACGGTTAACCCGTACAGCGCGTCGTCGGCCGAAACCATTGAGCGCGTGTTTCCGCAGGCTGACATCGTGCGGCTGTACCGCAGCTACCGCTCGACGATGGAAATCACCGCCTTCGCCCAGCGCATCACGCCCAACCCCAACATCATCCCGCTGGAACGGCACGGCCGGGAGCCGTTGGTGATGCGCTGCAACAGCCCCGGCGAGGAGCTGGCAGCCGTCAAAGAACTGACCATCGCCTTCCAAAGCTCCGGCAGCAACTCGCTGGGTATCATCTGCAAAACGCCCCGGCAGGCCGCGCAGGTGCAGCAGGCGCTGGCGGAGCTGGGCGCGCAGCTGCTCACCGAAGACTCGACTTTGTTCAAGGAGGGCGTCATCATCACGTCGGCCCACCTGGCGAAGGGGCTGGAATTTGATGAGGTGATTGTGCCCTTTGCCTCGGCCCGCAACTACCAGACGGAGGTCGATAAGAGCATGCTTTACGTGGCCTGCACCCGCGCCATGCACCAGCTCACGCTCACGCACACGGGCGACGTGGCGGCGTTTCTGAACGAGTAGCGCGGACTTTGTAAGTCCGCGTCTTCGCGCCGTTCGGGTTTCGTTCGGAGACGCGGACTGCAAAGTCCGCGCTACTTTCTGCTCCATCCCCTCGGCAATAATTGCCTGCCAGGCGAAGCCCAAAACCGTAGTAGCCTTAGTATGGTTAGACACACAGTTGCGTAATTCCAGCATGTCCCAATTATGAAAAGTCTCCTGTTTCTCACGCTGGCCACTGCCGCTACGGCCGTGGCTTTCATCGCCGCCAAACCAGCCGTTTCCACCGCCATGACCACCACCGCCGAAACCACCGCCGAAACCACCGCGCCCGCTTCCGTCTACGATTTCACCGTGAAAGCCATCGATGGCAAAGACGTGAAGCTGAGCCAGTACAAGGGTAAGAAGCTGCTCATCGTGAACACCGCTTCGAAATGCGGCTACACCCCGCAATACAAGGAGCTGGAAGAGCTGTCGAAAAAGTACGGCAACAAAGTCGTGGTCCTCGGCTTTCCCTCCGACAGCTTCAACCAGGAACTGGCCTCGAACGCCGAAGTGGCCTCGTTTTGCGAGAAGAACTACGGCGTCACGTTTCCGCTTTTCGAAACCGTAGCCGTGAAAGGCAGCGATGCCGCGCCGCTCTACAAATACCTGTCCGACAAAGCTAAAAACGGCAAAGTGAGCGACGCGCCGAACTGGAACTTCTGCAAGTACCTGGTTGACGAGCAGGGCCACGTTGTGAAGTTCTACGGCTCCGGCGTAACGCCCCTCAGCCCGGAGCTGGTGGCCGACATCGCGAAGTAGGGTTTAGTAGCTGTTAGCCCTTAGCTGTTAGCTGTTAGCTTTTTGCAAACCAGCGGAACGAAGCTATTAGCTAACAGCTAAATGCTAACAGCTAATAATAATGTCGCCCTGGATTTCTGCCTTCCGCCCCCGCACGTTGCCGTTGGCCCTGGCCAGCATTCTCACGGGCGCGTTTCTGGCCGCCGCCAATGGGCAGTTCAACGGCCCGGTGGTGGCCCTGGCGGCCCTCACCACCATCCTGCTCCAAATCCTGAGCAACCTGGCCAACGACTACGGCGATTCCCAGAACGGCGCCGACAGCGTGCACCGGCAGGGCCCGCAGCGCGCCGTGCAGAGCGGCGCCATCACGCCCGCCCAAATGAAGCGCGGCATGTGGGTGTGCGGGCTGCTGGCGCTGGGCAGCGGCCTGGCGCTGCTGTGGGTGGCGCTGGGCGCGGCGGGATTGGGGTTGTTTCTGGCGTTTCTGGCGCTGGGCCTGGCCGCCATCTGGGCGGCGGTGAACTACACGGCGGGCGCCAATCCCTACGGCTACGCCGGGTTGGGCGACATGTCGGTGTTCCTGTTTTTCGGCATTGTGGGCGTGTGCGGCACCTACTTTTTGCAGGCGCAGGCGCTGCCGCTGCAAGTGCTGTTGCCGGCTGCGGCGCTGGGCTGCTTCGCCACGGCGGTGCTGAACGTGAACAATATCCGGGATATTAAGTCCGATGTGCTGGCCGGTAAAATCACCATTCCGGTGCGGCTGGGGCCTGTCTACGCGCGCCGCTACCACTGGGTGCTGCTGGTGCTGGGGCTGGGCTGCGCCACGGTGTTTGTGGCCCTCACCTACCATTCGCCGTGGCAGTGGCTGTTTGCGCTGGCCGCGCCGCTGTTTGCCTTCAATGCCATTGAGGTGTGGCAGCGGCAGGAAGCCATGCAACTCGACCCGCTGCTGAGGCAAATGGCGCTCAGCACGCTGGTTTTCACGGTGCTGTTTGGGGTGGGGCAGGTGCTGGGGTAAGGTCGGAGCGTTAATTGTGGCCGCTGGAGTAACTTTCTGGTTCAGCACCAGTCGCTACCAGCCCGTCGAGCCCTTGTCGGAAAAGGCGAGCAGTGTGCTCATTAAAAAGTAGTTGCTGCCGGTAAGTAGCCGCCGCACGTCATCCTACCCATCTCGCCCATGCAACTGCCCGCCGACTTTTACGACAATCCCGCTCGTGATGTAGCCGACCTGAACAAGCGTCTGACTGCACACGTCAACAGCTACAACAACACGCCACTGGCCTCGTGCAGCGGCCTCAGTCCCAATCAGATGGCGGAGGTGCTGTATCGGCCGCTGTCGGCTGCGGCGCCCGTGCGCCTGCAAAGCCCGCTGCCCGCTGCCGTGCTCGACCAAGTGCCCTTTTTTCGGCAGGTGGAGGAACTGCTGCGGCTGGTGCAGCGCGAAAAGGGCATCAAACTGACGGCTGGCGGCGCACTCCCCCGAAAGTTTGTGCAGGAGCTGTACGAGCAGGGATTGATGCGAAGCAAGTCGGTGGACGAGGGATTTATTAAGCTGAACCGGGAGCTTGACTCCCCGTTCATCGAGACCGCGCACTTCCTGGCGCACGTGGCCAAGCTGGTGAAAAAGCCTTTGGGCAAGCTCAGCCTCACCAAAAAAGGGGAAGGCCTACTGGTTGCCGGGCAGCGCTCCGAACTGTTCCAGTTGGTGTTGGAAGTATTTACGGGCCGGTTGCACTGGGGCAGTTTTGACTCGTTTGGCAGTGGCAAATCAGCCGTCGGGCAGCTGGGTTGGAGCTTTTGCGTGTATTTGCTGGCCCGGTTCGGGCAGCAGCCCCGGCCCATCTCGTTTTACGTTGATAAATATGTGCTGGCCTTCCCCAGCTTTCTGGAGGAGAATCCCCCCACGGCTTACTGGACGCCGGCCACTTTTACCAATCACCTCTTCAGCAGCCGCGTCCTCCATAGCTTTGCCAAGTGGTTCGGCCTGGTAGAAATCAAAAACGACTCACCGGGGGCGGGCGCTGAGCCTAGCATCACTGCCAGCTCGGTGCTGCCGCAGCTGTTCGCAGTAAGTCCGGTAGGCAAACCATAACCGGAATCATTGACACAGCCGACACCCAGAATCCAGTAAGCACTTCCGCAAACGTGCTGCCACGCGAACTGCCGCCGGAAATACGCAACGGCCCGTTTGCAGAAGTTGCGTGACGTTCAGATGAATACGACTGCTTCAGCACGACTAATGAATACGAAGAAGCCTCCGCTGCCAATGCAGCGGAGGCTTCTTCGTGCTAAAGGAAATGACTATTCGGCTGCACCAGTTGCGGCAGGTCCGCTGCTTTCGCCAACAGCGCCATCACCTTCCGGTTTGGGGCCACGGCTGCGGTTGCGGCCGCCGCGGCTGCGGCGGCGCTCTCCTTCGGCACGGGGCTCGCGGGCTTCACCGTCGGGGCGCGGCTCGCGGGGCGGGCGGGCTTGGCTTGCGCCGTCCTTCGGTTCGCCTTCGGGGCGCGGGGCGCGGGGCTCACGCGGGGGACGGGCTTCGCCTTCGGGCCGGGGCGTGCGCTCGGGGCGTGGGCCACGGTCACGGCGCTCTTCGCCTTCGGGGCGCGGTGGGCGCTGGTAGGGCACGGTGGGTGCGTGGCCGGCATCCAGGGCAGCAAGGGCGTTTTTGGCGTTGGCCAGGCGCTCGATGTGCTTGGGGTCTTTGGGGTCGGGGGCATCGCGGCGGGGCGGGCGGCCGCCGTCGCGGGCACCGTCCCGGCCGCCACCGCCTTCGCGGCGCGGGCCCCGGTCGCTGCCTTCGGGGCGGGGGCCACGCTCGCGGCTGCCGCCGCCGCTGCGGCCACCGCGCTCGGGGCGGCCGCCGATTTTACCGCCCAGGCCGGCGAAGCGCTTGGGGTCAAACTCCGGGGCCGGACCCAGGCCCAGCTCTTCGGTGATGCTGCGCTTTTCGAGGTCGCGCTCGATGAGTTTCTCAATCTTCACCACCCGGTCCTGGTCCTGGTCCGAGATGAAGGTGATGGCCGTGCCTTTGGTAGCGGCGCGGGCGGTGCGGCCGATGCGGTGAACGTAGTCCTCGGCGGCGCGCGGGATGTCGTAGTTCACTACGTGGCTCAAGGAGTCAATGTCAATGCCGCGGCTGAGCACGTCGGTAGCTACCAGAATGGGGAACTGCTTGTTTTTGAAGGCGCGCATGATTTCCTCGCGCTCTTCCTGGGTGCGGTCGGAGCTGATGCCGCGGGCCTCGATGCCGAGCTTGTTCACCGCTTTCACGATGCCGCCCACGGCGGCTTTCTGGCTGGTGAAAAGCACCATGCTCTGCACTTCCTGGGTTTTGATGATGTGCTCGAGGATGTAGATTTTCTGGCGGTCGAAGGCCATGTACATCTGCTGGTCGATGCCGGCAGCGGGCTTGGAAACGGCCAGGCGGATTTCCTCGGGGTTCTTGAGAATCTGCTGCGAGAAGTCGCGGATTTTGGTGGGCATGGTGGCCGAGAACAGCAGCGTCTGCCGGTTGGTGGGCAGCTGGCGCACGATGTTGAAGATGTCATCGCTGAAGCCCATGTCCATCATCTTGTCGGCCTCGTCCAGCACCAGGTACTTGATTTGGTCGAACTTCACGTAGCCCATTTGCAGGTGGGCAATGAGGCGGCCGGGCGTGGCAATGATGATGTCGGCCCCGGAGGTGAGGGCGCGCTTCTGCTGCTCCCAGTTCTCGGATTTGCCGCCGCCGTAGATGGCAATGCTGCTGGCTTCGACGTAGTAGCCGAAGCCCATCACCTGCTCGTCAATCTGGGTGGCCAGCTCGCGGGTGGGCACCAGAATGAGGGTGGTGGTGTGGCCGTGCTTGTCGTG
>JAYSZD010000985.1:0-1075 GCA_043738185.1 Hymenobacter sp.
TCGTGCCACACAAATACCTGGCGCTGGGCGGCCGGCAATTCGGCCAGTGCCTCCGAGAGGGCTTCCATGAGGGTTTCGCGTAGCAGGCGGTTTTCGGGCGAGTCGTCGGGCGCGGGCAGCAGGTCGGCCAGCAGCAGGCCTTCGCCATCGTCGGAGGCTTCGGCTGCCCCGAAGGCTTCTTCCAGGCGCACGGGGCGCTTGCGGCGGTAGAGGTCGGTGATGCGGTTGCGAGCCACTCGGAACAGCCAGGCCGCGGCCTGCTCCACGGGCTTGAGCAGCCGGTAGCTTTCCACGAGCTCGGCAAAAACATCCTGCAGCAGGTCTTCGGCCTCGGCTTCGTCGGGAATACGGCGGCGGATGAACTGCAGCAGCCGGGGCCGCTGCTGGCGCACGGCGTCGGCAATTTGCCGGTCTTGCTGCGTGGCCGTCATCGGGGCAAGGGAGGAGGGGAGCGAGAGAGCCATGGTTTCCATTCTGACCCCGCAGACGCGGGCCCTTCGAATTTACTTTAATTCTTTCCTGTACTGTCGTCGCTGCGGGCCTGCGTCTGCTCAAACCGAAGTAAAGCGCCCACGCACGGCTTCATAGCGACCACGCTACATCTGCGCTACAACAAATTTGGACCGGCTTTTTCCTTTTTCAAGGATACCTTTGCCGGCCGGCCGGCTGCACTGTCCCGCCGCCGGCCCTCATACGCATGGACCAAACTATTCCCGAAGTAATCCGCACCGTTCCGCTGCAGTACTACGTTTTCTTCGCCTCGGCCCTCTTTGCCATCGGCGTCACGGGCGTGCTGGTGCGGCGCAATGCCATCATTATTTTCATGTGCGTTGAGCTGATGCTCAACGCGGTGAATATCCTGCTCACGGCGTTTTCGGCCTACCGTGCCGACCCCAACGGGCAGATTTTCGTGTTCTTCATCATGGCCGTGGCCGCCGCCGAAGTTGCCGTGGGCCTGGGCATCATCGTCATGATATACCGCAACTTCCAGACCACCGACGTCAATTTATTGAGCCGCCTCAAATGGTGAATGACTGAAGGGCGGAATGGGCGAATGCTTGCGCCCATCTGCCTT
>JAYSZD010000986.1:0-2671 GCA_043738185.1 Hymenobacter sp.
GGTGCCGCATTCCACATTAGGGTCTTCGAGGCCACCGGAAATTGCTGTGAAAACCGTGAGCGGCTGGCCGTTGCGCGTCACGCTGTACCGGCTGTTCCGGCCCGCGTCGGTCAGCAGCAGCTGGTTGCGGTTTCGGGTGGAGCTGCCCGCAAGGCTGAGCGTGCAAACGAGGGGCGAAAAGGCCGAATCGAGGCGGCAGGGGTCGGTGCGGCGCAGGCGGTAGCAGCCCGCCGCCGCGTTGGCGAGGCTGAAGCTGGTGCTGCCGGCCGGCACGTTGGCCACGGTGCGGTAACCGCCGGGGGCGCCCGCATCGGCCCGTTGCAGGGTGTAGCGGTAGCCGGCCGGCAGTTGGCCCACGGCCAGCGTGGCGGAGCCGCCGGGCAGCGGAGCGGCCAGCGTCAGTCGCGTGAGGGCCGGGGTTTGGGCCAGGAGGAGCGGGGCAATGGGCTGGGTTGCCGCGCCGTCGCACACGCCGGTGGCGGCGTAGCGGCCCGTGACGGTGACGGTGGTGGCTCCGGCCGGCACGGCAACTACCGTGGCCTGATTGCGCAGGATTACGCGGATAGGTCCGCTGCCCACCCGCACAGTGTAGCTGTCGTAAGCGGCATCGGTCACCGTAATCAGGGCTGAATTGCTGGGGCAGGGCGCCACGGTGAAGACGGGAGGCGCGGGGTCGTACACCCGAAACGTGCGGATGTAGTAGGTGGAAGCCTGGCCGCCGCCGCCCGATACCGCATTGGCCAGCTCCGAAACTGTAACTAAACCCACGTTGGCTCTGGTGGGCGTGTATTGGTAATTAAAAGGGTTGGGCGGGCTGCACGATGGCAAAAACGTGGTGCCACTGCCGGGCAGTACCCCGTAAAAGAGCAGTGCGTTGGGAATATTACGCCCCGCGCACTGCGCAAAGCGTACTGGCCGCCCCACGCAAAAGGCATCGACGGGCTGGCCCGTGGCCACGTCAATGGCCAGAAAGCTGCACGCCGGCTGATTGGCCGAGGCGCACGAGGCCTGCGCCTGCACCGCCAATGAGGCCCCCAGCCAGAGTAGCACCAGCAAAAAACAACAGCGAACCAGCTTCATAGGCAAATAACGTAACGCAAACAATGCAGGCATAACGCCCGCCTGCGCGCAAAATTCAGGCAGAGATGAAAACTTTTTGCCGGCAGCAATCCCGATTTCGTGGCAGGCAGCCTGGCCAACCATGCTCGTCCTACTGCCAGTCAAACTTACGGACGAAGGCGGCGGCCCGGTGCAGGTCGGGGTAGAGCACCCGGTCCTGGCCCACAAACGTTACTTCCCGGCCAAAGGCGTCAACCACCTTTTCCAGCGCGGCCGAGGTGCGGCCCGGCCGCCGGAAAGCCAGGGCCTGCACGGCCGTCAGCAGCTCAATGGCCAGTACCTGCTCCACGTTTTCAATCACGCGGCGGGCCTTTGTGGCGGCATTGGCGCCCATGCTCACGTGGTCTTCCTGGCCGTTGCTGCTCACAATGCTGTCGACGGAAGCAGGCGTGCACAGCTGTTTGTTCTGGCTCACGATGCCGGCCGCGGTGTACTGCGGAATCATGAGGCCGGAGTTGAGGCCGGGCTCGGCCACGAGGTATTGGGGCAGGCCCCGCTGGCCGGAGATAAGCTGATACGTCCGGCGCTCCGAAATGCTGCCCAGCTCGGCCACGGCCAGGGCCAGGTGGTCGAGGGCCAGGGCCAGGGGCTGGCCGTGGAAGTTGCCGCCGCTCAGAATCTGGTCGTCGTCGGGGAAGATGTTGGGGTTGTCGGTCACGGAGTTGCACTCGGTCTCCACCACCTGGGCCACATAGGCCAGGGCATCGCGGGAGGCGCCGTGCACCTGCGGCTGGCAGCGGAAGGAATACGGGTCCTGCACGGCCACGCGGGGCTGGGTCTGGAGTTCGGAGCCGGCCAGCAGCTCGCGCAGGCGGCGGGCCACCAGCACCTGCCCGGCGTGGGGCCGAATCTGGTGCAGGTTTTCGCTGAAAGGCGTCGGGCTGCCCCCAAAGGCCTCGGTCGAAAGCGCGCCAATGACATCGGCCGCGGCGGCCAGGCGCTGGGCCCGCAGCACGCCATCCACGGCGTAGGCCAGCATAAACTGGGTGCCGTTGAGCAGCGCCAGTCCTTCTTTGGCTTGCAGCTCCAGCGGGGCCCAGCTAAACAAACTCATGGCATCGGCCGCGCTCAGGCGGTAGCCCTGGTAGTTTACTTCGCCCAGGCCCAGCAGGGGCAGGCACAGGTGCGCCAGCGGGGCGAGGTCGCCGCTGGCGCCCAGGGAGCCCTGCTCGTACACCACGGGCAGCATCTCGCGGTTGTACATGGCCACGAGGCGCTCGGCGGTGGCCACCTGCACGCCGCTGTGGCCGTAGCTCAGGCTCTGGGCTTTGAGCAGCAGCATGAGCCGGACCAGATGGCCGGGTACTTCGGCGCCGGTGCCGCAGGCGTGCGACATCATCAGGTTGATTTGCAGCTGGGCACGGGCTTCCTGCGCAATGCTCACGTTGCAGAGCGAGCCAAAACCAGTGTTGATGCCGTAGATGGGCGCGTTGTCGCGGGCAAGCCGCTCGTGCAAATAGCTGTGACACGTGCTGATGCGCGCTTTGGCATCGTCGCTCAGGGCGACGGGCCAGCCATCGGCCAGCAGGACGGCCAGCGCCGCCAGGGTGAG
>JAYSZD010000987.1:0-2670 GCA_043738185.1 Hymenobacter sp.
CAGTTGCTGCAAGGCGTTGGGCGCAGCTGGGGTTGGCGGCGGGCCGCTGCTGTCCTGCTCCCGGCCACGGCCGGGGTATTACTGCTGGTTGTATTGAACCAGCATTGGCCAACGGCACGGTGGGTCTGGGGGAGTCTGGCCGTGCTTGGCTTGCTTTTCACGGCGTGGCGGCTCTGGCCCTTGCGCCGGATTAGCCCCGCCACCGTGGCGCCGTTGCTGGACCGGCAATTTCCCGAGCTGGAAGACAGCGCCGGCCTGCTGCTGAAATCAACCGAAAGCCTGAACCTGCTGGAGGCGTTGCAGCAGAACCGCGTAGCCCAACGCCTGGAGGCGCTTCGGGCGACAGGGGATTTGTCATTGCCGGTGGCTTTTCGGCGCGCGCTGCTGCTTACCGCCGGGCTGCTGGCCGCCGCGGCCGTGGTGTGGTGGCTGCCGGCGCCGGCGCTTCCGCAGGATAATTCCAAAGAAGTGGCGGTGCGCTTTCCCAATAAGCCGACCGTGGTGGCTGGCCAGAAGCCGGCCGCCATCGTGGGCACCCGGCTGTGGGTGACGCCCCCGGCCTACACGCGACTGGCGGCTTTCGCGCCTGCGCAGGCATCGTTCCAGTGCCCGCAGGGGACGCGGGTGCGCTGGCAAGTGCGGGTGAGCGGGCCCGGCCCGGCGGCGCCCGAGGTGGAGCTGGGGCGGCGCCGGATTCGCATGCAGCCGGTAATGGGGCAAACCAACCTGTTTTTTGCCGAGCAGACGCTCGCCACTTCTGTCCTGTATCGCCTGCGTTTCGCGGGTACAGTTTCCGATGATTATGCCATTGATGTCCGGGCCGACCAGGCACCGGTGCTACGCATCCAGACGCCCAAGCCCTACACGCTGGTAGAGTTTGGCATGCGACCTGATTTGCCGGTACGCGCCACCGTGCGCGACGACTACGGCCTGAGCCGCGCCGAGCTGGTGATTACTGTGGCGCAGGGCGAAGGCGAGGCCGTGAAATTCCGGGAAGTGCGGCGCGATTTGAGTGCCGCGCTGGGCGGCCAGCCGGCCCAAACCAGCCTGAACAGCCAGCTCAACCTACCCCAACTAGGCCTGACTTACGGCGACGAGCTGTATTTCTACATCACGGCCCGCGACAACGCCGGCCATTCCTCGCGCACCGATTCGTACCTGGTACAGTGGCAGGATACCGCCGTGGCCGACAGCCCCACCGATATGGGCATGGGCATTAAAGTGGCGCCCGCCTACTTCCGCAGCCAGCGTCAAATCATCATCGACACCGAAAAACTGATTGCCGAAAAACCCCGACTCGACCCCGCTGCCGTGGCCACCCGCGCCAACAATCTGGGCTTCGACCAACAGTCGCTGCGCCTGCGCTACGGCAAGTTTATAGGCGAAGAAGTGGGCGGCAGCATGGGCCCCAGCGCCCCGCGGTCGCCCATTGCCGAAGATGAAGAGGAAAAAGGGGACGACCACGACGAGCACGCCGGGGAGTCGGCCGAGGAGCATCATGACCACGCCACGTCCCCGGTTTCATCGGCCAAAGCCTCCCCTACCGCCGCCACCGACGAGCTGATGGAGCCGTACATCCACAAGCACGACGACTCCGAAACCGCCGACTTCCTGGAGCCGGCCGTGAAGGCCAAGCTACGCATCGTGCTCGACCAGATGTGGGCCGCCGAGCTGCGCCTGCGCACCGGCCAGCTCGCCGCTGCGCTGCCCTACGAGTACAAGGCCCTGCGGCTGCTGAAGGAAGTGCAGCAGCAAACCCGCGCCTACGTCAAAAAAGCCGGTTTCGTGCTCCAGCCCCTGCCCGAAACCACCTTGCGGCTCACCGGCGACTTAGCGGGCGCGGCCGTGCCCCAGCGCCAGCAAAATGTGCCTACTCCCGCGGCCCAGCCCGCGGTACGGGCTGCGCTGCGCTGGCTGGCAACCACTCCCGCTTTGGCCAAAACCAATCCGGCTGATGTCCGGGTGCTGGAGCAGGCAGGTCCGGCGCTGGCCGGCGCGGCGCTGCAGCGGCCGGGCGTTTACCTGCCCGCTTTGCGCGCGTTGCGGGAGCTGGTGGTTGACGTACGGGCGGGCCGCCCGGCCTGCATCGCCTGCCGCGCCCCCGTGGAAAGGGCCCTCACCGACCTGCTGACAGCCGCACCCGCCGCGCCGCTGGCCCCGCCGGCGCCCAACCGCCTGGCCCGGCGCTACTTTCAGGAATTAACCCGCTAGCATTTTGCTTTTTACGCCCTCTGGTTCTTCGGCCTACTATATCCTGTCTGCGTGCTGCCTGATGCTGGGCATTGGGCTGGTAGTGCTGGCGTGGCGGCGGCCGCGCCAGCGGCAGCGCCCGGCCCGGATGGCAGCCGGGGCACTGGCGGCAATGGCACTTTGGCTACTGGCTTTCCCGCCGATGCGCCAGTTGCCGGCGGCCCGCGCCCAAGCCATTGTGCTCACCGAAGGCTACCACCCCGACACCCTGCGGCAGCTGGTGCGCCAGCTCGGGGCGGGCACGCCCCTGTGGTATTTCGGGCCGGGCAAGGCACCTGCCCAGGCCCGGCCGCTCGCCAGCCTGCTCACCCTGACCGAGCAGCGGCCCGCCCTCAAACGGCTGCACCTGGTTGGGCGCGGGGTGGCCGCAGCCGACTTGACAGCCCTGGGCAGCCTCGCCGTGCAGTGGCACGCGGCGGC
>JAYSZD010000988.1:0-2669 GCA_043738185.1 Hymenobacter sp.
TCCCGGATTCGACGGATTTTGTAGATAACGAAAAAGGCCTCGCCGTATGGCGGGGCCTTTTTTTGTGGGGTTTTCGGCGCGGTGTTTTTCAGCTCACCAGCTCCACCAGGAAGTAGTTTTTCTTTCCTTTCTGCACCACCAGGTACTTGCCGGCCAGGTGCTCCAGGGCGGCTACCGAGGCATCGGGCGAGGTTATTTTTTCGCGGTTGATGCTCACGCCACCGGCCTGAATCATCTTCTTGGCTTCGCCTTTGGAAGGAAAGATTTTATGCAGGGTGAAATCGCTGAGGAAGGACGCGGCATTGAGTTCGAGCAGCATTTCGGCACGCAATACGCGCAGGTGCGGCACGCCGGCAAACACGTCGAGCAGGGTGGCTTCGTCGAGGGAGGCCAGGTCGCCGCCGCCGAACAGGACCTGCGAGGCGGCAATGGCGGCTTCGGTGGCGGCGGCGGAGTGCACGCGGGTGGTGACGTCGGCGGCCAGGGCCTTTTGCAGGATGCGCAGGTGGGGAGCAGCGGCGTGCTCGGCTTCGATGGCGAGGATTTCGGGCTCGCTCAGCAGCGTGAACACGCGGATGAGGCGCGGGGCATCGGCATCGGCGGAGTTCAGGAAGAACTGGTAGAACTGGTAGGGCGAGGTCAGGGCCGGGTCGAGCCAGACGGTGCCGGTTTCGGACTTGCCGTACTTCGTGCCGTCGGCTTTGGTGATGAGCTGGCCGGTGAGGGCGTAGGCTTTGGCGTCGCGGCCCTCAGCGCTGCTGATGCGGCGGATGAGCTCGGTGCCGGTGGTGATGTTGCCCCACTGGTCGCTGGCGCCCATTTGCAGGGTGCAGCCCAGGGTTTTGTTGAGGTGCACGAAGTCGTAGCCTTGCAGCAGTTGGTAACTGAATTCGGTGTAGCTGATGCCGTCGGTGCCGCTGTCCTCGTTGCCGCTGATGCGGCGCTTCACCGAGTCTTTGGCCATCATATAATTTACGGTGAGGTGCTTGCCTACTTCGCGCAGAAAGCCCAGGAAGCCGATGTCCTTGAACCAGTCGTAGTTGTTGACCACCAGCGCGCCGGTGGGGCCTTCGGTGAAGTCCAGAAACTTCTCCAGCTGGGCCTGAATGCCGGCCTGGTTGCGGCGCAGCGTGGTTTCGTCGAGCAGGTTGCGCTCGGCCGATTTGCCGCTGGGGTCGCCAATCATGCCGGTGGCGCCGCCCACCAGGGCCACGGGGCGGTGGCCGGCCCGCTGCAAGTGCACCAGCAGCATGATGGTGGCCAGGTTGCCGATGTGCAGCGAGGCGGCCGTGGGGTCGAAGCCGATGTAGCCGGTGATGGGCGCGTGGGCGGCCAGGTGTTCGGCGGTGCCGGGCATGGCGTCGTGGTACATGCCGCGCCAGGTCAGTTCGTCAATTAGGTTCAATGGGTGAATGGCTGAATGAGTGAATGGGTGAATAGAAATGGGTTCACCCGCAAAACGTGGCCCCAAAGGTACTAGGCAGCTTTACCTTTGCCAGCCCGAAAGAATGGAGTCTCCAAGCCATTCACCCATTCACGCATTCATTCATTCACCCATTGATACTCGAAGCCGACGCCCTTCTCAAGCAGCTCCAGCAGCGGCAGTTTCAGCCCGTGTATTTTTTGCAGGGCGAGGAGCCGTTCTACATCGATGCGGTGGCGGAGGTGATTGAAAACACCGTGCTGGCTGAGCACGAGCGCAGCTTCAACCAGGTGGTGCTCTATGGCAAGGACGTGGACGTGACGGCCATTCTGGGCCAGGCCAAGCGCTTTCCCATGATGGCCGAACGCTCGGTCGTCATCGTGAAGGAAGCCCAAACCGTGGCCGATTTGGAGCAGGAGCGGAGCTGGCCCTTTCTGGAAGCCTACCTGAAAAACCCGCTGCCCAGCACGGTGCTGGTGTTTTGCTACAAGCACAAAACCCTGGATAGCCGCAAGAAGCTGGGCAAGCTGCTCAGCGGCAAAGACTCGCCGGCCGTGCTGATGACCAGCAAGAAGCTCTACGACAACCAGGTGCCGCAGTGGCTCACGGCCAACGTGCGCCACCGCGGCCAGCAGATTACCGGGCAGGCCACCGCCATGCTGGCCGAGTACATCGGCGCCGACCTGGGCCGGCTGGCTAACGAAATCGACAAGCTGGTGCTGAACCTCAAGCCCGGCCAGCCCATCGACGAGGACCTGGTGCAGCGCATGGTGGGCATCAGCAAGGACTATAATATTTTTGAGCTGCAAAAAGCCCTCGTGCAGCGCGACGTGCTCAAGGCCAACCGCATTCTGGGCTACTTCGCCGCCAACCCCAAGGCCAACCCGCTCATCCCCAACCTGACGCTGCTGTTCAACTTTTTCAGCAAGCTGCTGGTGCTGCACCAGGCCGGCCCCAACCCTTCCGACGGCGTGTTCAAAAGCCTGGGCATTATGAACAGCTTTGCCCAGAAAGAATACCAGCAGGCGATGCGCGTGTTCCCGCCCGAGCGGGTGGTGGGCCTCATCCACAACATCCGGCGGGCCGATGCCCAGAGCAAGGGTATCGAAAGCGGCTCGATGGACGACGCCGAGATTCTGCGCGAGCTGGTGTGGCTGATACTGCACAACGTGCCGGCCGGCGTGCTGGGCTAGGGAACCGCCACATCGGCCGGCCTGCGCGGCGTTCCGGCCGGCCGGCGCGGCGT
>JAYSZD010000989.1:0-1074 GCA_043738185.1 Hymenobacter sp.
GTCGGGCGCGGCGGCGGCGGCGGGCGAAGGCGGCGCGGCGGGGGTTTCCGGTGCCGGTTCCGGGGCTACAGCAACCGGCGCAACAGCAAAATATGGCGCCGCCGGAGCAGCATAATTCTGGCCCGCGCCGGCCGTAGCGGCGGCCGGCATTTCTGCCACGTCTTCGGCTTCGGGCGCGAAATGCACGGCGCGCATGTCGGCCTGCCGCAGGCCCACGATGCCAATTACGAACACCACCACGCCCAGCAACTCGGTGGAATAATCGTAGCGGTAGTACATCCCCAAAAACTCGCGCAGCACCAGCTCCACCAGCCACTGCCCGCTCACCACGGCCAGCAGCACCAACAGCCAGCGCAACCAGCGCAGCCGCAGCCGCGACACCTCCGAGAAGTTGTCTTCGAGCCAGCGGCCGTAGCCCCGCAGCACGCGCAGGCTCAGCCCCAAATACACCATCAGCGACAACCAGGTGCCGATGAACTCCAGCCGGTAGGTAACCGGCCGGTGCACCTGCTCCCAAAACTCGTTGCGCACGGCGTAGGGCTGAAACCGCAGCCACCAGTACAGGCCCGCCTGCGCCAGCACCGGCCCAAAGTGCGCCCAGTACCGCGCCCGCCACCGGAACCCGCTGTTCACCAGGCTGCGCACGTAGAAATACAGCAGCGGCCCGAACGCGAGCGAGTAGTAGATGGGCGAAAAATAAAGCCCGGCATTTTGCCCGTACAGCCCCGACACCCGGAAGAATCCATCGAGCACCCACAGCGCAATAGTCCCCATGAGCAGGGCCAGAAACCGGTTCGAAACCCGGTTGACGGGCGCGGCAACCAGCAGGCCGGCCGCAAACAGGGCCTGCGCGATGATGGCAAACAGGGCCACCGCCATGAAGGAAAGAGTGACTTGCATACATTCGGCCAATACCGGGCCGCCGCAAATGTGCGGCACGCCGCGCAAAAAAGCCCGCCGGGGCCGGCCCTACCCGAACAGCCGGCCCCGCCCCGCCGTAAGCCCAGGCTCACCAAGCCCGTATTATGCCCCTGTTTCTGGCCGAACCCGTTATTCCCTTCGATTGGCAACGCC
>JAYSZD010000990.1:0-2667 GCA_043738185.1 Hymenobacter sp.
GCGGCGTCAGCTGCTGGCGCGAGGCGGTGAGACGCTGCAGCACATGCAGCGCGTGTAGCTGGCCGTTGAGCGAGTCGGCATCGGGCGCCAGCAGGCGCAGGGCGGCAAACTCCTGGGCGGGGCCAAACAGCTGTGGCTCCGTGAGCTGAAACTGCTGCTCGGGCTTGGTCACGTACAATTCCTGGTTTTTCAGGCCCTCAATGGCCCGCTGGGCCAGCAGGTCGTACAGTGTGGGGCGCAGGGCGCGGCCTTCGGCATCGCCGCCCACGGCCAGGTCGCCGAGTTCGGCCAGGGTAGTTTCCAGCTGCTTTTGGGGCTCGTCTTCCACCGATTGGTAGTAGTGCCGCACGATGGCGGCGCCCAGCCGGCCTATGTCCCAGGTGGCCAGGCCGGTGCCGCCGTCGGCCGCCGCGTCGCCGTTGGGCGCGTTGCCATCGGTGGTGGGGTCGGCGCCGGCGGTGCGCTGGTAGAGGCGGTAGCGGTTCTGGTTGAGGTAATACGAGTACTGCTCGGCCAACAGCGAGTGAATAATGGGCCGGGCCGGAAAGGTGGCCGTTTCCAGCTCTGTTTCGAGCAAGGCGATGCCTTTTTCGTCGGCATCTTCGTGCTTGGCCTGCAGCAGGCGCACTTTGTAGAGTAGCGCCCGCACGTAGGCAGGGCTGTTACCTTCCTTCTTGGCCTGCCGATAAATAGCTTCCACCAACGGTACGGCAGTGGCAGTTTGGTTTTTCTTCAGCAGCGCGTCGATTTTCTTCCACTGGGCCGCATAGGGGTTAGGCGGCGCGGGGGCGGCCGAATCGGCGCTGAAAACCATAGTCAGAAGCAGGAAGGCAAACAGGAAAATGCGCATAGGAAAGCCGGGTAGCATTACAGTAATGCCCTAAAGATGCTTACGCGGCTTTTATTGCACACTCGGGGCCATATTTTATTCTTGGTATTATGCCTCGACTACGCGGCGCTGGCCTACTGTTGCGCGCTGCGCGCTAACGCGCTAAACCATTGGCCTCTCCCCTATCCGTAAGAAACCGGCGCGCCTACCGCACCGACATTTTGGAGCCCGTCCGGTTGCCCGCCAGCACGGCTTCGGCCTGAATCACGTGCCGCTGAATGTGCACCACCAGAAACTCCAGCTGGTCGGCTAAACGCAGCAGGAGCAGCGGAAAAACGGCGTTGGGAATGAGCACGGCATTGGCGTTTACCTGCCGGGCCAGCAGCACCAAGCGCAGCAGCTCGTCGAGCTGGCGGCTGAACACTTCGGCTACCGTACGGGGCAGGCGGTTGCCGGTGGGGGCATACCGCTGGGGCGTATTGTACGCTTTTTCACTGGCCGGCTGGCGCATAGCGTTCACGAAGCGGCGGCCGAAAAAGCCCTGCCGCACGGTGGCCGTGGGCTTGGAGCCCCGGGCTTGGGCTTTGGCAATGCGGCGCGCGATGCTGGGCAGGTAGTAGCCCCCCACGATGTTGAGGTGCTCCAGGCATTGGCCCGCGCTCCAGCGGCTGGGGCTGGGCCGGCGGTTCAGCTCCTCGGTGCTCAGCGTGCGAAACTGCCGCTGCGCCAGTACCCGCAACGTCAACAGGTCGTTGGTCAGCTGGTCAAAAAAATCGGGAGTGGCACGGACAACAGCGGACATGGACGCGGGGCTAACAGACTATAAACATACAATTCAGGGACCGATTGCGACGCTGCAACCGCTTGAATAGACGGCCTTGCACTCGGCAAGCGGTTGCGGCTCGGCGCTTTGACTCGACTTTAAAACAACCCTTTCAACGCGTTCAGGTCCTGATGTTTTTGATTTCAACGGGATTTCAGCCTCTTTTGGTGCGTGTCCGCCCCGTCTCCGTTTGACCGGATGCGCCGGAGTATCCCTGGAGCCCGGCATTCAGACTCGCCGCGGAAAACCGACAGCTTATAGTTTTGGATAACTTTGTGCTTCGGCCAGCCACACGGGGCACAGCCGTTTCACGCCTAACTCCCCTTCTCTTTGCTGACTCTGAAAAACCTGCGCTGCTGCATTGCCCTGCTGGGGCTCGGGCTGCTGCCCACCGTGGCCCTGCAAGCCCAAACCACCAACTCGGGCACCGATAAATTCGCGCAGCTCGAAACCGTGCTGCCTACGCCCAACGTGTACCGCACGGCCAGTGGCGCGCCAGGCCACCAATATTGGCAGCAGCGGGCCGACTACGACATCCAGGTGACGCTTGATGACGCCAAGCAGGCCATCACGGGCCGCGAGACCGTTACTTACACCAACCGCTCGCCCGACGTGCTGCCCTACCTCTGGATGCAGCTCGACCAGAACCTGTACGACCAGAAATCAGCAACCAAATCCACCCAGGTCAGCCAGTTGCAGGACCGCATGCCGTTTCAGGCGCTGGAAGGCTTACTCTCGGATTTTGACGGCGGCTTCAAGGTTGAAAGCGTGACGGGCCGCGACGGCAAAGCGCTCAAAACGGTGGTGAATCATACCATGATGCGCGTGGATTTGCCCACGCCCCTGCGGCCCGGCCAGTCCTACTCCTTCAATGTGAAGTGGCGCTACAACATCAACGACCAGATAAAAATGGGCGGGCGCAGCGGCTACGAGTACTTTCCGGAGGATAAAAACTACCTCTACGAAATTGCGCAGTTTTACCCGCGCATGGCCGTGTATTCGGACAACCAGGGCT
>JAYSZD010000991.1:0-2661 GCA_043738185.1 Hymenobacter sp.
CCGGCCACCGCCGAGTTTGGCATTATCAGCGACCTCGACGACACCGTGTTCGAGACCAGCGCCACCAACCTGCTGAAAATGCTGGCGCGTACGCTTTTCAGTAACGCGCACTCCAAGCT
The DNA here is from genome assembly GCA_043738185.1 of Hymenobacter sp. GTDB lineage: Bacteria > Bacteroidota > Bacteroidia > Cytophagales > Hymenobacteraceae > Hymenobacter. The sequence continues at coordinate 120 of JAYSZD010000991.1, forward strand.
GCCGTTCGTGGGCGTGGCCGATTTTTATCGCCGCCTGCAGCGCGGCACCACCAGCAAGCCCGACAACCCGTTTTTCTACGTGAGCAGCAGCCCGTGGAATTTGTACGACGTGCTCGATGAGTTCATGGGCATCCACGAGATGCCGCCCGGCCCGCTCCTGCTTCGCGACCTGGGCATTGCCCGGCCCAAAACCACGCCCCCGCCCGGCGTCACGGGTTCGGCAGCCGTGCATTTCGGCCACAAGCTGCACGAAATCAACGGCGTGCTGGCCACCTACCCGCACCTGTCCTTCGTCCTCCTCGGCGACAGCGGCCAGGAAGACGCGCGCATCTACCGCGAAGTGGTGCGCCAGCACCCCGGCCGCATTCGGGCCATCTACATCCGCGACGTGCAGGTCCCCGCCCGCGCCCTGCTCGTGGGCCCCATCACCGCCGAGTTGGAGGCCGAAGGCGTGCCCATGCTGCTGGTAGCCGACTACGCTACCGCCGCCGCCCACGCCGCCAGGCTGGGCCTGATTATTTAGCGGTTAGCCGTTAGCTGCAAGCCTTGAGCAACGAACTTGCGGCTAACCGCTAACAGCTAACAGCTAACAGCTAACAACCTACTGACTGTTGGTATGGTCGGCCGCCACCACCCAATTTCCATCAATCTGCCGCATCACCAGTAAGAAATGGCCCTGCACGTCGCCCGCCACCGGGCGCGCCAGGTGCCAGCGCCCGATTACCTGCGCGGCATTGGGGTTCAGCACGGTTACGCGCAAGCCACTGAAGTCCAGCTGGCCCATAGCTGCTGCGTCGGGATAGTTTTTTCGGTAGTTATCGAGCGTCTGCTGCCAGCCGTAGGTAGGGCCTTTGCGGCCGAGGAAAACAAGCGAGTCGGACTTCCAGTACCCCTGCATAAAGCCGGGAATGTCACCCCGGTTCCAGGCGGCGGCCTGGGTCGTGAGCACGGTACGAATGGCGGCGGCAGCTTGGGCATCGCCGCCGGACTTGGCGGCCGTTTGCATGCTCCCCGCGCAGCCGGTGAGGCTCAGCAGCGACGCTGCCAGCAGCATTTTTTCGGTTAATTTCAGTAGGGTAGCCATGTTATTCACGCAGCAGTGATTTGATGTAGGAAGTGCCGCCCAGCCGGCGCATGTTGCGCATCACGCGCCGCTGTTTGGCGCGGGCTGCCGGCCCGGGGTTGGAGGCCCGAAAGCGCAGCGGGTTGGGCAACACTCCGGCCAGCAGCGCAGCTTCGGCGGTGGTAACCTGGCTGGCCGGCTTGCCAAAGTAGCGCTGACTGGCCGCCTCCACGCCAAACGTGCAGTCGCCCATCTCGGCCACGCTCAGGTACATTTCCATAATGCGCCGCTTATCCCACAAAAACTCAATCAGCACCGTAAAATAGGCTTCGGCGGCCTTGCGCACATAGCTGCGCCCCTGCCACAAAAACACGTTTTTGGCTACCTGTTGGGTAATGGTACTGCCACCCACGATGTGCGTACCGTCGCCGTTCCAGTTCCGCTTGGCGGCCTTGGTAATGGCATCGAAATCGAAGCCGCGGTGCAACAGAAAACGCTGGTCTTCGGCCGCCACCAGGGCCAGGGGAATGGCCGGTGCTACCTCGTTGATACTCCGAAACCGGTAGCGAATCTGCCGGGAATCTTCCTGAATGCCTTGGTAGCCGTGGCCAACGGGCGCGTGCGCGCGCCGGTCGAGCATCAGCCAGGTGGCAGGCGGCGCCACCCAGCGGTAAATGAGCACCCAGGCCACCGAAGCCAGAAACAGCGCGGCCCCCACCTGTAGCAGCAGCCGCCCTGTTTTTTTGAGAATTATCGAAATGGGAGGAAGCAGTAGGGTGGATGCCATTAGGGCAAAAGTAGCGCGGCAGGCCGGGTTTCGCCATTCCCGCCTACCTTTCGCTCGCTTGCGGCGACTGTTAGTTGCTGGTTGTTGGTTGCCTTTTTTGGCTGTAGCAACTGGCAACGAACACCCAGCAACTAACTTTCAAAACCCAACCAACCCTTCCACTTGTTGAAGCAGCTAGTGAGTACATGGTTCGGGTAAAACCGACAATACCATTAATTCAACTCATTGTCTTCTAAATAAAATTCAACTCATTGTCTTCTAAATAAAAAGCTAACAGCTATTAGCCAAAAGCTAACGGCTTAGCACTTGGCTTCTCAAATCCAGCTCTGGTCCCATGCCCCGTTTGTTACCGCTGTTTCCGCTCAACCTGGTGGTTTTTCCGGGTGAAAAACTAAACCTGCACATCTTCGAGCCCCGCTACCGCCAGCTGGTGCGCGAGTGCATCGAGCAGAATATTACCTTCGGCATCCCGCCCTACCTCGATGAGTCGCTCAGTGAGCTCGGCACCGAAATGCGCCTACTGGGCGTGGAACAAACCTATTCCAGCGGCGAGCTGGACATCCGCACCAAGGCCGTGGGCGTGTTCCGCATCAACAAGTTCTACCGCCAGGCACCGGGCAAGCTCTACGCCGGGGCCCAGGTTGAGGACGTGGTGCAGGACAACGTGGCCGACCCCGTGCTCCGCGAAATCA
>JAYSZD010000992.1:0-2660 GCA_043738185.1 Hymenobacter sp.
CACGTCGCCCACGCCCACCAGCATGAGGGCGGCGGCGGCTTTGCCGAGGATGATGCTGTTGGCCACGGTTTTGAGGCTGAGCGGGTTGCCGGCCACCACATAGCTGCCAAAGTCAAAGAGCCGGTCTTCCTGCTCCACCTCGATGCCGCTGATGGTGCCGGTGAGGTTGATGGTGCCCACGTTGTAGAACACCTGGGCCTGGATTTTGGGGGCCACGCCGCGTACGTGCGGGTCGCGGCGCAGGGCCGCGATGATGGCCCCGGCGTTGTGAAGGCGCGGCAGCTCGTCGCGCGGCTTGATGGAGCGGATGAAATTGTGCTGCCGCCTGCGGCCGGTGTACCGGTCGATGGGCTGCTGCGGGGCCGGCTGCACCTCGTTGTAGAGGCGCACGTGGGGCGTGCGATTCAGCACCAGCCCGTCGAGCAATTGGTTGAGGCCCGCCATGAAGCCGAGTAGCCCGATAAACATGGTGATGCTGAACGTGACCCCGACAGCCGCCACCAGCGACTGCCGCCCGCGGGCCAGCAGCAGCGACAGGGCCACGTCGTAGAGCAGGGGCAGCTTCATTGGGCGGGGGCCGTGAGTTCGTCGGCGGGCGTGAGGCCCGCCAGGATTTCCACCATCTGGTAGTCGCGCAGGCCGGTTTTCACCCGCGCCAGCTGCCCGTCGGCCTTCCGCACCGTGGAGTCATCGACCAACAGGCGGCGCGGAATGAGCAGGGCTTTGGTCTTGGTTTGGAGCACGATGTTGGCCTCGAAGCTCACGAACGGGTACAGCACCGGCGGCTGGCTTACAAAGGCCGCATCCACCTGAAACGTGCGGCTGCTGGTGTTCATCATCGGCGAAATGGCGCTGACCCGCGCCGTAAACACTTGGCCCTTGTAGCTGTCCAGGGTTGCCAAAACCAATTGGCCGGGGCGAATTTTCACGATGTCGGACTCGTCCACCTGCATTTCGAGCACGAAGTGGCGGGCCTCGCCCAGCAGGGCCAGCGGCGTTTGGGGCGTCACGGCCTCGCCCTTTTCGCGGTAGAGCTGGTACACGAGGCCGTTGATTTTGCTGCGCAGCACGAAGTCGCGGGCTTGCCTCTGGGCAATCTGGAGGTTTTTGCGCGATTGCGCAGCGGCGAATTCGAGCTGCTTCTGGAGCGTCTGGTAGTTGAGCACCGCCGACTCGTAGGCCGCTCGGGAGCCGGCGTAGGCCAGCTCCTTTTGCTCCAGCGCCAGCTTCGTGCCAATGGTCTGCTGCCAGAGCTGGCGCTGCCTGGTGCGCTGCAATAAGTCGTTTTGCATGGTGCGGCGTTGCAGAGCAATGCGCTGGCGGGCATCATCCAGTTGGCTTTGGTTGGCGGAAACGTCGGCGTAGCGGGCGGCCAGGGCGGCGTTTTCCTGGTTTAGCTGCTGCACGTCGCTGGCGATGACGAGCACCGGCGTACCCACCCGCACCGAGTCACCCTCGCGCACGAATACCGTCTGAATAATGCCGCCGGCGCTGGCAAACGCCTGGTACTGCCGCCCGCTCTTGACGGTGCCTGCCGCGTACACCGACTCTGAAATAGCCGACCAGACCGGTTTCACGCGCTCGGCTTTGTCCCGGCAGCCCGCCAGTAAAACCAGGGTTAACAACAGCCAGCGCCGATGAGTGGTGCGGCCGGCCAAAAAGCATCGCTCGGCGCGCACGGCGGCTTTGGCCACAGCAGAGAGAGTGGGAGGCCTTGTCATTAGTCGGGTAGGTGTTCCACCGCTTCTTCGGCCCCTTCGCCGGTGAGTTGGGCCACGCCCGCGCCGAGGGCGGCCAGCACCAATCCTCCGTAGGCGGCCACCACGGTCGGCTCGCTTTTCCGCCACAGTCCGAAGGCCAGCACCAGCACCCCCAGCAGCGAGCCGATGATGGGCAAATGGTTAATCAGCAGGTGAAGGTGAACCTGGTTCATGATTGGGGCTGAAGCGTGTTAATTTTAATGAAAAGGGAGGATGGCGTTGAACGCAGCGAATGGCCGGCCCACACCGAACCGAAACGCGGCAGTAAAAGTGGGCGTGGGTTAGCAAAACTCCCTTGATGAGAAGTGGCCCGTTGCATAACATTCATCAGGTTGTCATGCGGCTACCACAAGCCCGAGGGGAGGTAGCGACCCACACGCCACGAGCCCACTACCGGGCTGCGGCCGGCCCGGGTGGGGCGGGTGCTGCAACCCGGTAGTGGGCTCGATGAATGGGCGCCTGCGGAGGGCCTACAGGTTGTTCAGCAGCTTCACGATTTGACGCTTGCGCTTGCCCAACTTGGCTTGCAAACGGCTCACCAACTCGTGGCCCTTACCTTCCACGTAGGTCAGGTCCTCGTCGGTGAGGTGCGTGTAGGTTTGCTGGAGCTTGTCTTTGAGTTGCTGCCAGTCGCCTTGTAGCCGCAGCCGCTGGTCAGTCCGGTAGTTGCGGAAGTGCTGGCGGCGCGCTACGCCTTTCTTGGAATACAGCAGTACGCCGAGCATTGCCCCTACGCCGGCGCCGGCCAGAGAAGTGAGCAATACTTTACCGGTGGTGTTCTTGGGAGTTTCGCACGTCATGGGAAGCGGACTAAAAAAGTGGATACTGCCGCCACGGCCAACGTTGGCGCGGGGCGTTTGGGATTTGGCAAAGGTTGCGGCCGCGCCTGCCGCGCCGCTT
>JAYSZD010000993.1:0-2655 GCA_043738185.1 Hymenobacter sp.
GCGGAGTCGGTTGTAGCTACCGGCCGCGGTGAGCAGGAAATCGGCGGGCAGGCTGTAGTCGGCTTGGGCAAATGCGAAGCCGGTGCTGGTCGTGATTTCGTCGTTGTAGCGCAAGGTGCCCACGGCGCCACGGTTGTTCGGGTAGCTGCGCGCATCAGCACAGCTGCCCTGGTACTCGGCGCCGCCCTGCAGCCGCAGCACGCGCCCGGCCAGGCTGGTGCGGTAGCTCAGGGCCGTGCGCCCGCCCAGGCCCAGGGCGGTGTTGCGCTCATAATCCACCAAAAAAGGCGTGCGAATGGCCGTGCCGCTGCCGTAGAGGGTGGTTTGCAGTTCCATCTTATCGGTAAACCGGTATTCGTGCGTGAGGCCGAGCAAGCCGTAGCGCGACGCATAAGAAGCCCGCTGCGCCACGGTACCAAGCGCGGTGGCCGTACTCGGCCGCGCCTGCCGCGGGTCGGCCGCAAACTGCGCGCGGGTGAGGCCGCCGGGCAGCTGGTAATTGATATCGGTGTAGAGCAGATGCGCCGCCAGCGTGGTTTTGGGCGAAGCCACGGAGCGAATATCCAAGGCGAAAACGTCGCGCCGGAGCGCGCTTTGCTCCCGGTAGCCGTCTAGCACCTGGCGGGTGTACTGGGCGCGCACGCTGCTGGTAGCGCTGCCCGTTTCGGCCGTGATACTGGTGCGGCGCAGGCCGTAGCTGCCCACCGTGGCGCCGGCGGTCACGCGGCTGATGCCCGCCGCCACTTCCGGCGTGCCAAACAGCGCCACGCCGCCCGTGCCGGCGCCGTACACGCTGCCGGCCGGCCCCTTCAGGACCTCCAGCCGCCCGATAATGGCAGGGTCGAGCAGATTGAGCGGGGTGCTGCCGCTGGCCTCGATGAAGGGGATACCGTTGTAGTACACCTTCACGTTGCGCACGCCAAAGGGCGAGCGCAGCGTGCTGCCGCGAATGCTAAGCCGGTAGCTGGCGGTGGCGCGCTCTTCCAGGCGCACGCCGGGCAGCGTATTCACGGCTTGGGTAAGGGCGGCGGGATTGAACTGCTGAATAACGCGGGAATCAATTACGCCAATGGCGGCGGCCGTGCGGCGCAGCGGCAGGCGCTGGCCGTAGCCCGTCACGGTGGCTTCGGGCAGGGCCACGGTGCGGGCGGTATCGGAGGGCGTTTGGGCGCGGGCGGGCCGCAACGGCAGCGCCAGCAGCAATAGCAACAGGTAGCGGAAAGACATAAAAAACAAGTGCGTGACGAGGCAGACCAGCGGAGTACGCGAATTGTTGCCCAACCACATATCTGGCACGCACCTTTTTGCGTTTTGCTTTTCTAAATTCGTACGAACCAACCAGCAGCAAATATCCACGCCCACCTCACCCATGCATTTCCACCTGCCCCGCCGCCACCGCCGCCCGCTGCTGTTTCCACCAGGCCTGCTGGCGCTGGCGGGGCTGCTGTGGCTGGGGTGCTTGGTGCTGAGTCGTTGGCAAAAGTCACTCAAGCCCAGATATGCCCTCCAGCTGACTATGCCTGTGCTTCGGCCCGTAGACTATTTACCTGATACGCCCACGGTTCGGTGGTATCTGCCTACCGTGGCTGAAGCCCAAGTCATGCGCCCGTGGCAAGACGCCTTTTTTACGGGTGTCCACACCACCGATGCAATTGAACAGCGTCGCGTTGCGACCCTCGCGCAAGCTATTGCTACTGATACCCTGCAAGCAAACGGTATTCGCGTACGATTTGCGCAGAAATCACATTACGAGCAATTTATATTCCTGTTGAACCTCATGAAAAAGGAAGGGCTGCGGAAGTACTGGGTTGATTTCTACCATTCTCCCACCACCTTCTACGTCCTGACTGATGCGTACGCACCAGCTTCGGCGTCTGATATTATTCCCATAGTCTGTACTTATTCCCTTTACCGTGCGCCGTTGGTTCCAGCGCCGGTATCACTGTGGACCCAAATTAAAACTTGGACCGCGGACTTGTGGACCTTTAACAGGCTCCACCCCTTTCTACAGCCGGAGTGGAGAGTTTCCGTTTGGGTATTGGGAGTAATTTTAACCCTGAACGGTTGGCGGCTGGTTATGAATTGGCGCGCGGCGTAGCCTGCGTTATTTTGAGGAGTAATCCGTAGTAGTTAGTCATGCCCGCCCTCCCGCCCGACCTGCGCAAAGCTATTTTCCAACTTCCCCCAAAAGAAAAAGACCAGCTCCTGTCCCGCCTTGTAGCCCAGGATGCCCTGCTCACCGAGCAGCTCGCCTACCGCCTGCTCGAAGGACCCGACGCACTGGAAAACCGCCGCGCCGCACTACGCGCCCAGGTCGACGACCCCGTGCGGGGCTTCCACCAAACGCCCAACGACCTGCTCGTGATACTGCGGCAGCTGCAGACGCGGCTGGCTTACCACGCCAAGGTCACCGAGGACCTGTTGGGCGAAACCGAGCTGAGCTGGCGGCTGCTGGCCAATGTGTTCCGGCACCAGCCCGAAATCACGGCGCGGCTGCACGGCCCCACCCAGCCGCTGCTCCAGCACCTCACCAAACGCACGCTGGAAACGCTCCGCCAAACCGCCCGCCTGCACGAAGACTACCACCTGGAACTGGCCCCCACCGCCAACGCCGTGCTGGCGGCCCTGTGGCAATCGGGCGCCGCGCCGCTGGCC
>JAYSZD010000994.1:0-2654 GCA_043738185.1 Hymenobacter sp.
GCGGCCCCGATGTACGGCGGCGCGGTCAGCGCCGATTTGTTTGCCCGCGGCCTGTGCCTGCCCAGCGGCACCGCCATGGCCGATGCGGAGCTGCGCCGCGTGGCCGGGGCCCTAGCGGAGTGCTTCTAGCCGCTAGCCGCCACGGGTTCAGTCGGGCAGGCGGTAGGCGTCGGCTACAACCTGGTTGGCGCCGGTTTTGCGGGCGTCCGTGGGGCTGTCGAACACGATGAGTACGTGCTGGTCGTCGAGCAGGGCCATGCCCTCGGCCTTGTCCTGGCCGGCGGTGGGGCCGTGGCCGTGGGGCACGTCGAAGATGCGCTGCAGCTGCTTACCCGCGATGAGGCTATCGGTGGCTTGCTGGGTAGCGTTGGGCCAGCAGTACACGGCAATGGTGCCGTCCAGGTCCATGGTGGGGCCGGCCAGCAGCAGCATATCGTGGCCCCGCAGGCGCAGCTCGCGCAGGCCCATGCCGCCCAGGTCCAGGAAATGCTTTTTGTAGTAGGTTTCGGTGGCGCCCGCCACTTTACCCAGGCGCAGGCGGCCGTGCTTGTCCGCTTCGGGGCGCAGCTCCAGCACCAGCGCCCAGCCGCGGAGCACGGGTCCGCGCAGGCCCACAAACACCTGGCCCTGGTTGTTCACGGCCAGCCCTTCAATGTCGAGCCCGTTGTCCTTGCCCGGAATCTTCGCGAAGGGCTTCAGATGCACGTCATGGGCCAGCAGGTCGAGTAGCTCGTTGGTTTCGCCGTTGCCGTGCAGCTGGGCGGCGGTCAGGGTCTGGTCCTTTTCGGTGGGGTGCGGCGCGGTTTTGTGCAGCTCGTAATCGCCGGTTTCCGGGTTAAGCAGCAGGGGAATGCGGGCCAGCAGGTAACGGTTGGGGTCGGCCACGGTCTTCGCCAGCTTCTTGATTTGCTTGGCCACGTCCGCATCATCTTCGTTGGGCTGCTTGCGCTTGAGGCTGTGCGAGCCCACCAGCCAGAGGTAGTGCCCGGCCTCGGCCATGCCTTCGATGTCTATTTCTATCTCAGCCCCGCCGGGCAAATCCAGGAAATCACCCAGCTTGTAGGAGAAATGCGCCCCAAATTCATTGGTTCCGGTTCGCCGCAGGCGTTCCACGGTGGTGCGCTCATCGCAGCTCAGCCACAGGTTCTCGCCGGTGCATAAAGTGGTGGACAAGCCATCACGCACGTGCTTCTTGTCGGCGTTGAAACTAAGCTTGGGGGCGAAATGGAGGGTTTGGGGCTGGCGGCGCATGGCTGAGGAGAATAACTGTATCAGCCAAACGGCCCCACGGCGCTGAAGTTTTGTAATGCTCCCGGAGTAGCCCTTATTTCTGGCTCGCTACTACTCTAGGAAAGCGCGTGAGCCAAATCCGCCAGCAGCTCCTCCACCGGCTCAATGCCCACGCTCAGCCGCACCAGCCCCACGGTAATGCCCAGGTCAGCCCGCTGCGCATCCGTGAGGGCCCGGTGCGAGGTGTAGAGGGGGTGCGAGCACGACGAGTCCACGCCCGCCAGCGAGGGCGCAAACGGAAACCGCTGGCTCCGCTGCATGAAGCGGTTCACCACCGCGGCATCGTCGGGCAGGCGAAACGAGAGCATTCCGCTGAACAGCCCGTGCCCCTGCCCGGCCGCCAACCCATGCTGCAGGTGCGTGGGCAGGCCGGGATAATACACGGCCTCCACGGCCGGGTGCACCGCCAGAAATTCGGCCACCTGCTGGGCGTTGTAGCTGTGCGCGGCCACGCGCAGCCGCAGGGTTTTCATACCCCGCACGCTCAGCCAGCTCTCCATGGGGCTCAGCGTGAGGCCAAACACGGTGCCGATTTGGCGCAGCCGCGCGGCGTCTTCCGGCGTGCGGGCCACCACGGCCCCGGCCGTCACGTCGGAATGGCCGGCCAGGTACTTGGTCACGCTGTGCAGCACCAAATCGGCGCCGTGCGCCAGGGGCTTGGTAATTACGGGCGTGGCAAAAGTATTATCTACTACCAGCTTCAGGCCGTGCCGGTGGCACTCGGCGGCAATGGCACGCAGGTCCACCACGCGCAGCAGCGGGTTGCTCATGGTTTCGCAAAGCAGCAGCCTGGTATTGCTCTGCACGTAGGGTTTGAGGTCGTACAGCTCCTCAAACGGCACGTAGCTCACGGGTATGCCCAACCGCGAAAGCTCCAGGTTGAGCAGCGCGGCCGAGCCGCCGTAGATGTCGGCGGCACACAGCACATGGTCGCCGGCCTGGCAGTAGGTCATCAGGGCCGCGAAGATGGCGGCCATGCCCGAACCGGTGGCTAGCGCCCCTGCGCCGCCTTCCCAGTGGTTCACAGCCCCGGCCAGTTCATCGGAGTTGGGGTTGCCGTTGCGCGAGTACAGGTAGCGGCTGCCGGGCTCGTCAAAGTACTGCTGCACCGCGTCCAGGTCGTCGAATTTGAAAACGGAGGTCTGGTAAATCGGGGTGATTTTGGGATGGATAGCCGTGGGGTTCATAAAAGCAGTGCGCAGGGATGAGGGCGGTAAAGGTCGGCAACTGCGTCCAGGTTCTTCGCTACCTGGCATTTTCCTGCTGCGTCCGCCGGTTCTCACGCCGAAACACTTCCATCAGCACCAAGAAGTAGGACAGCAGCAGCGGCCCAATCACCAGGCCAATCAGGCCAAACATCTCCA
>JAYSZD010000995.1:0-1066 GCA_043738185.1 Hymenobacter sp.
AACCGGTCGTCGTTCTTGTTGTACACGCCCACGTGCAGAATGTCTTTGCCCACGAAGGTTTTTTCCGCAATTCTGCTCACCGTGAAGGTGCCGTCGCGCCGGATGGCAATGATGTCGTCGAGGTCCGAGCAGTCACAGATAGTGACGGCGTTTTCGTCTTTTTTCAGGCCGTAGCCCACAAAGCCATCGGCGTAGTTCACGTACAGCTTCTGATTGGCCACGGCCACTTTCTGGGCCGTCACCACGTCGAAGGTGCGGAGCTGGGTTTTGCGCTCCCGGCCCGCGCCGTACTTCTTCAGCAGGCCCTTAAAGTAATTGATGGCGTAGCGCGTGAGGTGACCCAGGTGGTCGGCTACTTCGGCCAGCTCGGCCTCCAGGCGCTGCAAAAACTCGTCGGCCTTGAAGCCGTCGAACTTGGAAATGCGCTTAATCCGGATTTCGGTGAGGCGCGTGAGGTCGTCCTCCGAAATGGCGCGGCGCAGCACAATGCGCTGGTCGTCGGCGCGGGCTTTCTCGCCGGCAATGCGCACGAATTTGCGCAGGCCCTTATCAATGGTTTCGAGGATTTCCTCCCAGGTTTCGCACTCCTCAATTTTGCGGTAAATGCGGTTTTCAATGAAAATCTTCTCCAGCGAAGCGTTATGCCACTTCTCCCACAATTCCTCCTGGCGGATTTCCAGCTCGCGCTCCAGCAGCCGCACGGTGGCTTTGGTGCTCTGGCGCAGCACGTCCTCCACGCCCACAAACCGGGGCTTGTCGTCGATGATGACGCAGGTGTTGGGCGAGAGGCTGATTTCGCAGTCAGTGAAGGCGTAGAGAGCGTCCATCGTGAGGTCGGGGCTCACGCCGGGCGGCAGCTGCACCTGGATTTCCACGTCCTTGGCCGTATTGTCGACCACCTTCTTAATCTTGATTTTATTGGCCTCGCTGGCTTTCACGATGCTTTCCATCAGCGCCATGGTCGTGGTGCCGTAAGGAATGTCGCGGATGATGAGCAGCGTTTTGTCGACCTTCTCGATGGTGGCGCGCAGGCGGATTTTGGCCCCGCGCATCCCCGAGTTGTAGT
>JAYSZD010000996.1:0-6665 GCA_043738185.1 Hymenobacter sp.
TACTGTGCCCCCGCCCCCCCAGGGTGCCACGCTCGCCGGACTTCGCGCCCTGCTGCTGGCTCCTTTCGAGGCGGGGGCTACGTATTCCTACCTGTCTGCGCAGCGCTCGACTATCACTAATTTCAGCGGCCTGACGGGCTGGGAGCACATTGCCGCCGACCTCGCCGGCTCGCAGTTCGGCGAGCTGGCTGCCAAAGGCAAGAACGGCCGCACCGCTACGCAGACCATCTCCTTGGTGCTCGCCGGCCTTTCGGCGCCCCAGCGCTCGGCAGTGGAGGCCCTTATCGAAGCCGGGCCCGTGGTCGCGCTCTGCCAGGATTACGCGCTGCAATGGTGGCTATACGGGCAGGATTTCGGCCTTCGGGTGCCGAACAGTGCCTTCACGTCGGGCCTGTTTCGCGGCGAGTCGACGCAAACCCTCGCCCTGACGGGCACCCAGCGCCGCGCCGCCCGCCAGGTGGCCCAGCCCCGCATCAATCTTTTGTACAACAGCGTGACCCAGTTCACGCAAGCTCCGGCCTAAAATGAATGTTCAGACTTTCGAGCTGCAGCTCGCCGCCATTGACGCCCCGAAGCCCAGCCGTGGAACGGCTACGGTGGCCGGCAGCAAGTCGGTGCCAGTGTTTTTGGGGGCCCGCCATCAATTTATGCCGACCGTACTCGGCTTGATTAAGAACAGCCCAACTGGTAGCGCGATGCTCAACCGGAAGGCGGCGCTAGTGGGCGGGCAAGGGTTCCGCGTGAATGCCGACAAGCTGCCCGCGCTGGCGAAGTTTTTGAAAAAAATCGCTTCCGAGGGCAAGTATAAAACGGGCGATAAGCTGCTCAAGCGCGTCGCCAGGGACTATGCCAAGCTGCAAGGCGTGGCCCTGCAAATTGTGTGGGCAGAAGACCGGAAGCACATCGCCGAAATCTATCATCAGGGCTTTAAGACCGTGGCCCCGGGTGAAATGGATGCCGATGAGAACATTACCGAATACTTTTTGTGCCGCGACTGGACCAATACCACGAAGTACAAGGTGCAGCGCATTCCGGCGTTCGACCCGGCCAAAGCCGATAGCAGCGACAAAGACGAGCGCGAGGCGAATAAGACCCAGCTCGCCGTTTTCTACGAAGAAGACGCCGACACGGAATACTTTCCCGACCTCGACTTTCACCCGGGCCTGAACTACATGCTCGCCGAAGGGCTGCTCGGCGAGTTTCACCCGAACAACATCAGCAATAAGTTTTCGCTCGGTTCGATTCTGCAAGTGCGCAACGGCCCGGCCGATATGCAGCACCCCGACGACCCGACCAAGGTCATCACGGCCGGCGAGCAGCAACGCGTCTTTGTCGAGAAGCTGAAAAAGACCTTCACGGGCACCAAGGCCGAACAGTTCATGGTGATGTTTGGCGATGGCACCGAAAAGAGTGCCGACGACATGGCCAAGCTGCAGAGTTACACGGCAGGGACCAACGAGACGCTCTACGAATCCATTGCTAAAATGTGCCAGCAGGCCATTTTGAGCGCGGGCGGCGTCACCAGCCCCGAAGTAGTGGGTTTGCCGAGCTTGGGCGGGCTCGGTGGCGACGGCGGCAAGTTGGTCGAGTCGTATCAGATGTACTTCAACACAGTGTGCCGGCCCGCTCAGCTGAGCTTGCTCGACTTCTTTAAGGAACTCTTTGCCTTCGTGGCCGATGTGGACTTTAGCGCCGAGCCCGAAGCCGAGCCCTGGCTCGACATCACGACGACGCTGCCCGTGAAGTTCATGTTCAGCGAAGACACGCTACTCGCGCTGGGCACCGACGCCGAGTTGCGGGTAATGATGGATTGGCCGGCAACGCCCGCGCCTCCGGAGAAGACCAACGGCGAAGTAACGATTCAGCAGAGCCCCGAACAAAAGCAACTGGCTGCCAGCGTAGGCGGGCAGACGGCAATCGATGCGATGCTCACCTCGCTGGCACAAAAGCTCACCACCCGCGAGAGCTGCATCGCCCGCCTGAAAACCTTTTTCGGGCTCACCCCTGAGCAGGCGGAAGAAATTGTTCCCATTGGCACGGTAGAAGTGCCGGCCGGCACCATCTAAGCGCTTCGGGCCTGATGCTGACGCTAAAACTCGCCGCTGAAGCCGTTGCCCGCGCCAACCCGCGCGAGTTGTTGCGCCTGGCTGCCTATTCCGAAAGCCAGTTCGTGTACTACGCGAATCAGGTGCCCGTCATCTTTCAGTTTGTCTACGCCGATAACGCCGAAAACAAGCGAAAGAAGCGCGTAGGCAAAAGCAGCGGCTTCCGGCAGGGCGTGCGCAACCTGAATTTCGTGCCTGCTGCCCAGCACCCCGCCACGCCGGGCAGCCGTGACGCCCGGCCAGCCCGGGTGTATTACGACCTGGGGCGGCAGCAGTGGCGCTCGTTTCGGCGCGGCAACCTGCGCACCATCTCGGCTTTTTGGTCGGTGGAGCTGGGTCGCTTTGTCGATACGCCCGAAGAGGCGGGCATTGCCCGCGGCAAGGAATTCGACGCGGCGCCGGATAGCCCGGCCGAGATAAACGAGGCCCGGGCCACGCGCACGGCTAAGCGCGCCGAGCAGCGCAAAGGCCGCGAGCAGGCGCGCCGCTCGCTGCGCCTGAATGACGTTACCGCCCGCGCCGAGCGCGTTCGGGCCCGCAAAACCTTTCGCAGCACCCGATGAAAAACCTAATCAGCTTCGCCGACATCACGGCGCACACCGTCATCAGCATCGGCAGCGAGCCGCACAAGCTTAACCTGGCCGTGCCACTGGCGCAGGGCCGGCACTTGCGCCCGCTACTGGGGCTGCCGCTCTTCGATGAGCTGCTCACGTTTGCCGATTCGGCACCCGATGCCCCGGCGACGCGCGACGCGGCCGCACTTGCCGAGTACGACACCGCGCTCGCGGCCTGGCGGCTGAGCGTGGGCGAAGACCCGTTGCTAGCGCTACTGACGGAGGTGAAGCCGATGCTGAGCAATTGGACGGTAGTCGAGGCCTGGCCCTCGCTGCTGGGGCACATCACGGCCGCGGGCTTGGTGCTGAAAACCGGAAAGAGCGAGGGCACCACGGCCGCTGACGAAAAGCTCGCCAATACCATGTTCAGCGGCGTGCAGAGCCTCGCCATTTACCACGGCGAAGAGCTAGACACCTGGCTCAAAAAGAACCGCTCGACTTACGCCGAATTCCTTTCTCAAACCCCCGCCGCGACGGGCCGGCTTCCGATTGGGGGCATCTGCTTCGGCTAATAAATCCCCTTTTAGTATATGACCGACGCTACCCTAATCAAGTTTTTCACCGCCGCGGTGCTCTTCCTTATCGGCCTGGTTGGCTTTTTGGGCCGTCGCATGCTGAAGCAATTCGATGACGCGCTCATTCTGCGTGAAGCCGCCGACAAACAGTCAGCCGCTCAAATTACCAGCCTCACGAATGCGCTCAATGCGCAGATAGGCGAATCAAAACAGCTTCGCTTATCCCTGGCAAGCCTGCTGAAGAGCTTCGCCGCCTTCGATAAGTGGATTTACGGCGAGCTGCAGCACGGCACTTTCAAGACGAAGCCGCCCACGTTCGACCATACCGGCTCGGTGCCCACGCCCGACCCGGCCCCTCTCGCCGCCTAATTCTCTCACGTTTCTTTTTCATTTCTTTTTTTTATGGCAAACACCCTTACCCGACTGCTCTGCTCGCTGCGCAGTCTTTCCCGCAAGTGGGCTCCGGCCCTGTTTTTCGTGCTCATTGGCGTGGCCCTGCTCGTCGGCCGCGAGCAGCTGCTCGCGCTCACCTCGTTTGTGTACGGTGCGACCAACGCGGCCGGCCCCGACATGAGCGGGGCCGAAGTGGCTGCCGAGACCCAGGCCGCGGGCTGGGTGCCCTTCGGAGTGCTCACCTCGAAGCTGCTCGCGGCGTCGGGGGCCTTCATCATGGTTTGTATTCTGGTGTGGCGCATGCAGCGACTGGTGCTGCCCGGCCCGGCCAAGTGGGCGAAGTCGGAGTACTCGCCGGCATTTGAGCGGCTGAGCGATGTCGAGAAGTTCAAAGCCTATCAGGCGGGCCGCTGGCAGCTCATTGCGCTCGCGGTGGCCGCGCTGCTCTTCGCTGCCTTGGTTCAATAATGCGGACGCTATTTCTTTTGCTGCTGCTGGCTATCAGCTACCAGCTATCCGCGCAGCCCAGTCGGGCGGTTGAAGCCAGCCGGGCGGCAGCGGCTACCGCCTGGCTTACCCCTCGGCTCTACATCCGCGAGGCCACGGGCAACAACGACGGCCCCGACGTGTGGGCACTCATTAAGGCAGGCGGCGGGCAGCCACGCATGCCGTGGTGCGGCTTCACCCAACGGGCCTGCCAGGTGGCGTTGAAGCTGCCCTACCCGGCTGGGGCAGGCGGCTCCTACAATTGGTTTCTGGATAAGCGCCGAGCCGTGCCACTTGACTCGATTCGGCCAGGCCTGCTGGTCGGCAACTACAGCCGGGCGCGCGGCCGGATTGCCCACATTACGCGCGTGGTTCAAGTCATCCCGCCGCTTCGCAAGGGCCGGCCCCCCAGGGGCGCCTACTGCATTGGCGGCAACGAAGGCAGCGGCACCCGGGCGGGAATGCACCGCACCCTTTACCCAATGGCGTCGATTTACGCGCTCAGCAACTGGCTTTTCTAATTCACCGATGCGGCTATTCTTAGTTGTTTACGCGCTGCTCATGCTCGGCTGCAAGCGCGAAATCTGGACCCCCGCGAATCAGGCGCGCATTGATTCGGCAGCGAAAGCCAACGGCATTGTCGGGAAGAAAATCTTCTTCGAGGCACCGGTCACCTTCACTACCCAAACCGGAGAGGGGAATATCGCCACGAGCACGGCGAGCGACAACACCAAGGCTGGCCAGCGCAGCGGCTCGGCAGCCACGGCCGAAAACGCAAAGGCCGCGACCGAAACCACCAAGCAGGGGACACCTTGGCAGCTCTATTTGCTCGCCGTTGTGGCAGGGGCCGTCGGCTGGGAGTACTTCAGTCGGAAGGTTCCGATCAAGTGGCTGCCCTGGCGCGTGCGGCCCGGTTAGCTTTCATGCGGGCTCAGACAGCTCGCGCATGAAGCCGCATGAAAACCTGACGCAATCCGCATGAAAAGCCTCGAATAGCAAGGCATTCGGAGCGAGTGTTTTACTGATGTTTTACCAGAATAAGCAAAAAGGCCCTCAGCAATGCGCTGAGGGCCTTTTTCGTGGTCGTGTAAGGAGTCGAACCTTAAACCTTCTGATTCGTAGTCAGATGCTCTATCCAATTGAGCTACACAACCATTTCCCCGTGTTGGGAGTGCAAAGGTAAGCGGCAAAAATGCGGCTACGCAAGCTGGGAGCATATTTTTCGTGAATATTTTTTCACGAATCCTGCAAAACGCTCAAAATCAGGCTTGGTTTGCAGCTGCGGCGGCGCCTTTGCTGAGGGCGCGTTTCAGGGCCTTGTTGAATAAGTAGTAGAGCCCGAAGAACGAGGCGGCCACCAGCCCGATGAGCAGCAACTTGCCCGTAGTGCCGGTGTCGGGGTCTTTCAGTAGCGCAAACACATCCTGCGCCTTGGTACCGAGCCAGTAGAAAAACAGGCTGCGTGGCAGCATGCCCGCAATGGAAGCCAGCAGAAACGGCCCGCGCCGCACCCGCATAATGGCCAGTACGAACGTCATGAGGGCAAACGGCGTGACGGGCGACACGCGGGTGAGGAAGATGAGCTGCCAGCTGTCGGTTTTCAGCTCCTTCATCACCGCGTCTACTTTGGGGAAGTGGCTCAGGAAGCCCAGCATCTTGCCGTGGTCGAGCAGGGTGGCTATCTGGTAGCCGGTGAGGGCCGCCAGGGCGTAGGCCACCACCATGCCGGGAAAGCCGCTCCAGCCCAGGTAAAACCCCGTGACCAGTACCACGGCTGTGGTATTGACCAAAGAAAAAGCCATGGCCACGCCCACCAGCACGAAGTAGAGCAGGCTCTGGCCGGTGGTGAGGTTTTCCAGAAACGCCTGGTTGCTGTAGAGAATGCCCGTGAGCGAAGCACTGCCCACAAGTGGCACGACCACCAGCAACAGCATGGACAATAGGGTGGAAAAGTTCTTTTGAAAAAGCTCGCGCAGGAATTTCATAGGCCACGAAGGTAGGGGCGGGGCAGCTCCGCCGGCGCCGGAAAGCGCCGCGGCGGGCGGCCCGTCCCAGCCCTGTACGCACCGCGTGGCCGGCTGGCCGGTTGGTAGGGGAACGCCGGGCCCGGCATTCGCGTCATACCAGCCCTTAACCAGCCCAACCGCCGAACAATAACCTTAGCCCCGCGTTTGGGCTTTGCCTTGGCCGGCCGCCGTAACTTGCCGCCTCAATGCGGCTGGCCCCGGCGGGCTGCCGGGCTGCTTTCCGTCACATTTCCGCTTCATTTCCCATGAAATTCGCCACCAAAGCCATTCACGCCGGCGTGCACCCGGACCCCGCCACCGGGGCCATTATGACGCCCATCTACCAGACTTCGACCTACGTGCAGACCTCGCCCGGCGAGAACAAAGGCTTCGAGTACTCCCGCACCCATAACCCCACCCGCTCGCAGCTGCAGGCCGCCGTGGCTGCCCTGGATAACGGCAAGCACGGCATCGCCTTTGCCTCCGGCATGGCCGCCATCGACTGCGTGATGAAGCTGCTGAAACCCGGAGACGAGGTGATTTCGA
>JAYSZD010000997.1:0-6653 GCA_043738185.1 Hymenobacter sp.
CCACTTCCAGACACATTCGCAAAGACAGGTTTTCGGTAACGCTTCAACAGCTCAAATACTGGCTTTCGAGATAGGCATCACCTGCCCAGACCCACACCAGAAACTCCGACAAGTTTCCCCCTTTTGAAACCCGCTTCCGCTCCCCCATGCAGCACCAACTTACAGACCTTCAGGCCACTAGCGCGGGTGTGTATGCCCTTCGCAACACCCTCAACGCGCGGGTGTACGTCGGGGCCAGTAAGCGCCTGCTGACGGCCTTTCGGCAGACTCGGCAGGACCTGCGCCGCGGCCGCCACAGCTCCGACCGGCTGCAGGCCTTCGTAACGGCCCACGGCCTGGCGGTACTGCGCTTCGAAGCGCTGGAGTGCTGCCCAGTGGAAGCGCTGCCGGCCGCCAAGCAGCGCCACCTCGACCAACTGCAGGCCAGCGACCCGGCCCACGGCTTCAACATCCTCAGCTCAGCGGGCATTGCCGGTGGCCAGGCGCTGAGCAGTGAGCACCGGGCCCGCATCAGCCAAGCCAAGAAAGGCCGGGCCATCACCCCCCGGACGCCCGAGCACCAAGAGAAACTAGCTGCTGCGCATCGAGGCCGCAAGCGCAGCGCCGAAACCTGCGCCGCAATCAGCGCAGCCACCGCCGGCAAGCCCAAGCACCGAACCATTCCCCATCCTCAACCCCTGCCTCCGATGAGCCCCTAACCGCCTTTCGCTTCCGTTTTTTTCATCATCCTCAAACAATCACCCCCCTTTTATCATGAGTTTCACCCCTGTTTTATTGGCCGAAGACACCCAAGGTTATACCCGAAATACGGGACTGCTGACGCAGCAAATGGCCCTGCTGCAAGAAGCGCTCGATGCCTACACGGCCCTGGGCGTAGCCACGGTGCCCACCACGGCCGACTTGGCCGACTTATGGACGAATCCCCGCGTCTTCTTAGAGCGCATGCTCACTGGCGGCCAACCCGTCACGCTCAGCGGCGGGCTGGTGGTGGCGCCCGGTCAAGTGTACCAGCTGCTGGCCAAACCCGCCGG
Organism: Hymenobacter sp.; assembly: GCA_043738185.1. Classification (GTDB taxonomy): domain Bacteria; phylum Bacteroidota; class Bacteroidia; order Cytophagales; family Hymenobacteraceae; genus Hymenobacter. The sequence goes on from JAYSZD010000997.1 coordinate 1,032, forward strand.
CACCGAAGCGTTTCTGGCCACCATCGCCCGCTTGCGTAACTACCAAACGGCCTACTGGCACTCCGGCAATGTGGACACTGAGGCATACGAACTCGTCAACGGCACCCTACAAATCAAGCAGTCCCTTTTGGATTCCACCCGCGAAACCTTCCGCACGTATGCCCGCAGCCAGCGCCAAAAAGACGAATGGGATGCCCTGCAGGCGGTGGTAAATACCCTGGGAAGCATCTGGCAAAACGGCCGTTTCGGTGCCTCATTTGATGCCTTGCAGTACCTGAAGGAAGCCCTGGTTAACGGCGGGAAAGGCGACAATCTAAACCCGCTCCAGGTCGACGCCGGCTACATCGCCCGCAGCCTGCTCTAACCGTGCGCAGCTCACAATCGCCAGCGGGCCAGCGCTCGGTACGTGGGAGCCCACGCCGGCCCTATACGACCGGAGACATTCGGTTCATTCAGGTCCACTATCCCGACAGTACGGCCGCTGCCGTAGCCCAGCAGTTAGGCCGCACCGAGGGCAGCCTTCGCGACCTCATTCACCGGTATCCCGAGCTGCGCAAGCAGGGAAAAAGTTAACTATCGGTTCCTTGCCGTAGCTAGCCCTCTGTCTGACCTTTATAGCACTTCTGTCGTCTTCGTCGGCGACAGTCGAGTTTCACTCCGAAAAACCCCGTCTGTATCAGTCGGGGCTTTTTCGTGCCCACTCTCTGCTCAGCTCATGGACGCCGCCAAGCAGGGGCGAGTCGTGACGGTTCGAATGCTGGCAAACCTACTGTCTAGCCCATGCAACTCTCTTTTGCTTTTCCCCGGCCGCGCCGGCACTACCAGTTTCACAGCTGCGCCACGGTGAAACGCCTGGCCCAGCTGCGGCCGCACCACACGGCCGGGGAGCTGGCGGCCCTGCTGGGCCTGCGCAGCGCCCGCCACGTGCGCGACTTGTGCGGCACTTACGGCATCCGCAAGCGCACCTTATGAGCGTTGGCTGTTGCGGCTATATCTAACTATGCTTCTCTTGCTCCAGCTTCCATCTGTCCAGAACTTTAGGACTCTGGGTGAAGGCAAGCCTGGGCGTTGATGAAAACCCCGCTGGGCTATTGCTTGGCGGGTTTTTTCCCGGTCAATACGGCCCCTGCTGCGTGGCTTTTCATTGTGAAATGGGCGAGGCTAACCACAACACATTCGTTGTTCCCTACCGCCTGGGTCTTCCCTCCTATTTCGTCAACATTCCCTATTTGCCATGGCCAATCTTCTGTCTTACACCCTCAAAATTCAAGACCTCATGACACCTGCTTTGCGAAAAGCAGCAACGCTTGGCGAATCCTCGTTGGCGAAGGTGACGCGGGCCACCCAGAAAGTGCAGGGCGCGGCCACGGCCATGGGCAGCAGCGTATCGGCGGCCAACGCCAAAATCGTCAGCTCCACCACCCGCGCCACCTCCAGCGTCGCCGCACTGGAAATTAAGCTCAACACGCTGCGGCAGGAGCGCAACGTGTCGCTGAACCTGCGCGACATCACCCGCGCCAACCGGGCCATTCAGGAAGTTGAGAATAAAATCAACGGGCTGGAGAACCGGGGCCGCCGCGGCGGCGGCGGCGGCATGGGCATGGGCCTTCTTGGCGGTTTGGCCCTTGGTGCCGGCGTGGCCGGCGTGATGGGCGGATTGCAGGAAACGGCCCGGATGCAGGGAATGCAAAATTCCATTGCCTTTGCCTCGGGTGGGGGCGAAAAGGGTGCCCAAGCCAATCGCTTTGTACAGTCAGCGACGGACCGGCTGGGTCTGGATGCCGTAGCGGCAACCGATGGGTACCGGGTATTGTCCGGCGCTATGATGGGAACCAAGCTGCAGGGCGAGGCCACTCAGCGCATTTTCGAGCAGGTGGCCACGGCTACCACCGTGATGGGCGTTGGTGCCGAGGACCAGAAGGGAGCGTTCCTCGCCCTAGGGCAGATGCTTTCAAAAGGCAAACTCAGCGCAGAAGAGCTCAATGGGCAGTTGGGGGAGCGCATCCCGGGTGCCATGGGCATTGCCGCTAAAGCGATGGGCATGGCCCCTGCCGCCTTGATGGACTTGATGAAAGAGGGCAAGGTGATGAGCGAAGACTTTCTACCCAAGTTCGCGGCCGAACTGCAGAACCGGTTCGGGCCCGGCCTGAGCAAAGCGCTCGACGGCATTCAACCTAAAATCAACGCCTTCAATAATGAATGGCTCAACACTAAGACCACGCTCATCATGGTTGCGCTGCCTGCTATCACTTACGTGATGGGTAGCATTCGCCGCCTCATGGGCGCCGTGCGCAGCGCCACCAAGTTTGTCCAGGAGCACAGCACAACCTTTAAGATACTGGCGGGCGTGGTGGGCGTTGTAGGCCTCGCGGTGCTGACCTATAACACTTACGTGACCACCGCCGCCTTGCTCACGCGCGGTTGGGTGGCGGCTACGGTATTGTACGAAGGAGCATCATTAGCAGCAGCTGGAGCTACCGGGGGCTGGGCTACGGCCATGGCCATCCTCAACACCGTGATGTACGCCAACCCCGTCGGATTAATCATTGCCGGCATTGCCGCCCTGGTAGCGGGGGTAGTGTACTGCTGGAATACGTTCGAAGGCTTCCGGGCCTTCCTGTATGGGTTTGCCAATGGCGCTATGGAGTTGTTCTACGGCTTGGGCAATGTCATTGCCGGGGCCTTTACCATCAACCCCGCTCAAATGCTAAAGGGCATGGACCAGCTGATGAATATCAGCAAGAAGTACCAGGAGGGATGGGCCGGGCAAAAGGCTGTCACCGGCGGAAGCAAGAGCCTGACCGAATTTTTTGGCATCCCACCTGGTGCCACTTCTACTACGCCCTCAGGGACGAATAGCCCCATTGGCCTCAACGGCAGCAAAGGCGGCAAAAGCGGAGGGGCCACCGGTGGCGGGGGGGTTACCAATATTACCATTCAGGTGCAGCAACTAGGCCAGACTACCATTAACACCAGCACCCTTCGCGAAGGCATCGAGGACATGAAAACGGGCGTGCGCCAAGCATTGCTTTCGGTGCTCAACGATGCCAACGCCATGACCACCGCCTCCTAACCTACCGCAAGGCGGCCCGGCGCGAGTACCACCACGGCCCGCAATGACTTCTCGGGCGGCCAGCGCACCTGGCTGGCTGTTACCGGCGCCGCGCTCTTGTGTGTGCTGTACCTCTACCTGCTTCTCACCCCATGTGTGCTGCCGCACTGACGCGAAAAAACAACACCGAAAAGCGCAACAAGAAGCTCAGAGATGCTTTTTATGAGCGCTACACCAACCTGCCGCGACCGCGCAAGTACAGCCGGGAGTATGTCATCAGCCAGCTGGCTGAGGAGTTTAACCTGAGCATGTCCCGAGTAGAGGACATCTTGTATGCGAAAGCCAATTAGTCATAAAAAAGCCCCGCTGGCATGTGCTGGCGGGGCTTTTTACTACTTAGTCCAATGACATATATATTTGAGAAGCAGATTGAATAATCTCATCTACCTCTTCAGGAGACTTAGCTGTCCAAGCTCGTTCCTCTAATTCTTTAAAAGTCTCATTGTCTGGGTGGCTAATTACGAGCTTTACCAAAACCAATATTAAAGCCCGCCTGAATTCATCGGTTATTTCTGTATGGTCGGGGCGTTTGAATCCAAACACTTCTTGATTAGCTATTCGAAAGGGTCCGCCGTATTTTCCGCAGTCGTCAAAAGCGGCTCTGGCGAGGCCTTCGAACCTCATAGCTGGATTGTGGTCACTGTCAAACAGAATGTGTCTGCTCATGGTAGAATAATGTTGATGAGCGGCTAAGGTAGCACGTACCCATCCGCTTCCACCACGGCCAGCAGTCGCCTGCCTGAAGCGGTGCTCAGGCATCATCGCGAGAGGCGCCCTGCAGCTGCTCCCACTCCGCCCGGTAGGGCTCCAGCTGCTCGGCTGTGAAGCCGTACACAAGCCTAACGTCCTCCATGCTAATGCCAAGTTCCAACGAACCCATGGCCACGTCGGCAGGAAGCTCAAATTCAGGCAACATGGCCTCTGTCACACGGTCTCCGCTCATCACCAGTTGATAAGCTCAATGGATTCCCCATCTATTCGCGGCTTGCGCAACCACTGGACCACCCTCCATTCCCCTCGGGCCTGCTCTTCTTCCGGGGCGTTTTGTGGTTGCATTAATTCGATATACTCCTCTTCCGTGATGGTGCCATCCTCGTCACGAGCTCGAAGTTCTGCGAAGCGGTCAGGATTCATCAGTAAGCTATTTATAGTGTAACGGAACGTGAAAACCCGCCGTTCCATTACAAAACGTCGGGCTTTCGGGGCGCTCCTACGAGCACTATAAAGGTAGCCTTTCTGCTGCGGTCGGGTATTAGGGGGAATAAGCAGGTAGCAATACGCGGACAGCCCCGGCTTCTTTGGTAAGGCCGGGCTGTTTCGGTTAGTCCTTGGCTACATCTTGTATCAGCAATGAGAACTGCAAAACACCTGTTTTCAAGTGCGCGAAGGAGCGACTATGGACCTTGTAGCAGTCGTACTCATTTATCTCAATGTAGTCGCCGGCCGCCGGCATCTCCCCGAAAGCGGTTCGGAGTTTATCAATGAAGTCATGCAGGCGAGTAGACAGAGCATCGAGCGCTTCTTGCGGTGCTGCTGCAGTAGCTTTATTTTCTGCCTGGAGTCGGGCGCGCAGGTCTGGGTGAAAGCGGAGAATGTAGGGGGGTATAGGGTCGGCCATTGCGAGAAGCTTGTTGATGAATGTGGTGCTAAACTTAACTAGGATTAGAGTGGGCAAGCTACGCAAAAGGGCCGCCCGTCTCTCGACGTGGCGGCCCTGTCTTGTTGCTCTAACCTAAAAAAAGAACCCACCGGCCCCACCGTTCTCTTCCCTGGGCTTTCGCTCAGCCAAAGTGAGTGCCTTGTGCAAAATACGCTCAATTAAATCGGCGTTGTTGAATGGCATTATAGCATCAAAACCAGCCATGAACGCCCCTCGCATTGCCGTATCCTTTATTTCTCGCCACACCCAGTCCCCGCTGCTGTCAGTTTCAATTTGATAGACAACGAATTCCGGCTCTGCTTGCTCTTGCCCGTACTGCCGCGCCCGTGGGTTTCTGAGCCAGGTAAGCTCATGAGTTCCCAATGTGAACTGAGTACCACTTGGCTGGCCTGTCAACAGCCACTTGCCAGCTACGACAATTTCAAGAGCAGCGCCACGCTGTGGCTGTTCTGGCAGGCGAAACAAACTGTCCGGCCCTGCCTCAAGTACCTGCTTCTTAACTTCAGCTATTAACTCGGCTGCGAGTCGTTGCGCGGCTGCTGGTCCGTCAGTATTAAGCTGCCGCCGCATTTCCTTGGCAGCATCCTCGGCAGCCTGCTGTGCCGCTACTGCGGCCTCTTGTGCTGCCTTGAGTTCGCGGGCTTGTTCGGCAAAAGACTTCATAGTAAAAAGGCGTAATTCGGGGGCAAAACCGGGGGCAATCAGAATAAAAACCCTCACTGCGCAGTGCAATGAGGGTTTTCGTGAGGCGTATTGGGCTCGAACCAACGACCTCCACCGTGTCAGGGTGGCGCTCTGAACCAACTGAGCTAACACCCCAGGCCAGCCCGGCATCAAGCCGGGCCGTGAC
>JAYSZD010000998.1:0-2647 GCA_043738185.1 Hymenobacter sp.
CCCCAACCCCTTTTGCTATGGCGGATTCCGCAACCCCCAAAATTGCCTTCGAGGCCCTGACTTACGACGACGTACTGCTGCTGCCAGCGTACTCCGAAGTACTGCCCCGAGACTGCGACACCGGCACCCGCCTCACCCCCAACATCCGGCTGCAAACCCCGCTCATCTCGGCGGCCATGGACACCGTTACGGAGTCTGATATGGCCATTGCATTAGCGCAAGAAGGCGGCTTGGGCATTATTCACAAGAATATGTCCATCAAGGCTCAGGCCGACCAGGTGCGCCGCGTGAAGCGCAGCGAGTCAGCTCTGATTCATGACCCGTTCACCCTGCCGCCCACCGCCACCCTGGCCGACGCCCGCCAAATGATGCGCAAGCACGGCATCGGCGGCATTCCCATCATCGGCGATGACCGCCGCCTGGAAGGTATTCTTACCAACCGCGACCTCCGTTTTGAGAAAGACCTGAGCCAATCCGTAACCACGGTGATGATTCCGCTGAGCCGCCTCGTGACCGCGCCGGCCGGTATCGACCAGGCCGAAGCCGAACAACTGCTCACCGACAGCAAAGTGGATAAGCTGCCGCTAGTGGACAGCGAGGGCCGCCTGGCGGGCCTGATGACTTACAAGGACATTCGCAAGCGCCGCCGGGCCCCACGCGCCAGCAAAGACAGCCAGGGCCGGCTACGCGTAGGCGCCGCCGTTGGCGTTACCCCCGACCTGCTCCAGCGCGTAGCCGCTTTGGTTGAAGCCGGGGTAGACATTGTGAGCCTCGATACCGCGCACGGCCACTCAAAAGGCGTGATGGACGCTGTGCGCGCCATCAAAGCCGCCCACCCAACCCTGGACGTGATGGCTGGCAACGTGGCCACCGCCGCCGGGGCCCGCGCCCTGGCCGATGCCGGTGCCGACTGCGTTAAAGTCGGCGTTGGGCCCGGTTCGATTTGCACCACGCGCATCATTGCCGGCATTGGCGTGCCGCAGCTTTCGGCCGTGCTCGAAGCAGCTCGGGGCCTGGCTGGCACTGGCGTATCGCTCGTAGCCGACGGTGGCATTAAGTTCTCCGGTGATGTGGTGAAGGCCCTGGCTGGCGGCGCCGCCGCCGTGATGGTGGGCTCGCTGCTGGCTGGCACGGAAGAAGCCCCTGGCGAATTGATTATTTACGAAGGCCGCAAGTACAAATCCTATCGCGGCATGGGCTCGGTGGAGGCCATGGAAGACGGCAGCAAGGACCGATATTTTCAGGATGCCGAGGACGACGCCAAGAAGCTGGTACCCGAAGGCATTGTGGGACGGGTTCCCTTCAAAGGCAATGTTTCAGAGGTGATTTACCAGCTGGCGGGCGGCCTGCGCGCCGGCATGGGCTATGTGGGCGCGGCCAATTTGGAAGCGCTGCAAGCGGCGCAGTTTGTGCGCATTACCGGGGCCGGCCTGCGCGAGTCGCACCCGCACGACGTACAAATCACGCGCGAAGCCCCGAACTACTCGAGCCGCTAAACTAGCCGGTCAGGGCTTGTGGCTCCAGGGGCAGCGTTGGCTTATGCCGGCGCTGCCCTTGTTGCACAGGCCAAAATAGTGCACCTGAATTTCGATAGCCAATAGTATCTTGCATGCCGGTTGGGCGTCCTCCAAGATGCAACGGGCTGGTGCTTTTGTATTATTCGTAGTCCTATCTGTGCGTCATCCGCTACTCTATATTGGTTTTGCATTCACGCTGCTGAGCATTAGCTTAGTGGTAGCTAACATCGTAGGCACGGGGCTCACAGCAGCGCCAGTGTCGAGTTGGGTACTACTGGCGACCATGACGGGTGTAATGGGTGTCCTCTGGCAACTATTTACTCGCCCGCCCGCCCGTCCGGCTGCCGTAGTGGCCCTTCCTAAGGCCGCCGCACCACGGCAACTGGAGCTTCAAAGCCTGCAGCGCCTGGTGCAAATCGTGCAGCACGGCCAGACTTCCGGCGAAGTGTACGGCACCCTGCTGGATTCGGCGGTGCAAACCGTGCAGGCCGACGCGGCTTGGCTGGTTCTCTTGCCCGACTACGCCAAAGTAGACGCCGCCGAAGCCATTCAGTACCACAACCTCTCGCCGGCGCAGGCCGAAGAGCTGCGCACCCGCCTGAACAGCCACCCCCTGCCAGATGGTGAGTTCATTACCAACGACCTCAACCTGCGGCCCGGCTTTGAGGGCAGCAGCCAGCGCTTCCGCTCATTGCTGCAGCTGCCACTACGGGGCCTGCAGTTTGAATACGGCACGCTGTACCTGCTCAAGGCCGAGCCCAACACATTTGACGGCGAAGACCTGAGCATTCTGCAAACCTTCACCAGTCAGGCCGTACTCAGCATTGAGAACCTGGAGCTGGTGCGCACATCGTTGGCCAACCAGCGCACGCAGGAGGAGCTAAAAATCGCCTCGCAGGTTCAGGACAGCCTCATTCCCAAGGACCTACCCACCGACAACTGGTTCGAAATCAGCTCGCACTCGCTGGCGGCCAAGGAGGTAGGCGGCGACTTCTACGACTTCCTGCACCTGCCCGGCCGGCGGCTGGCCGTCATCATTGGCGACGTGAGCGGCAAGGGCGTAACGGCAGCCTTTCACATGGCCCAGATGAAGGGGATTTTCCATTCGCTGATGCAGGAAAACCCGCTGG
>JAYSZD010000999.1:0-1063 GCA_043738185.1 Hymenobacter sp.
GATGGTAAGCTTGAGCGAGCCCAGCGGCTTAAGGGCAGCGGCCTGCGCCGACACCGCGTTGTCGAGGTCAAACACCTGCTGCACCGTGCCTTTGCCGTAGGTGGTGCTGCCCATCACCACGGCGCGCTTGTAGTCCTGCATGGCGGCGGCCAGAATCTCAGAGGCTGAGGCGCTGTACTTGTTCACGAGCACCACCAGCGGGCCGGCGTACTGCACCTGCGGGTCGGTATCGGCCACGGGCTCGGCGGCGCCGCGGCTGGTTTTCACCTGCACCATGGGGCCGGTGGGCACAAACAGGCCACCCATGTCCACGGCGTCGCGCAGCGAGCCGCCGCCGTTGTAGCGCAGGTCGAGCACCACGCCGGCCACGTTTTCTTTCGAGAGCTTAGCCAGCTCATTTTTCACGTCGGCGGCGCTGCTGCGGCCACCCTTGCCGCTGAAGTCGGCGTAGAAGCCGGGCAGGTGGATGTAGCCGTAGGTGCGGCCGCCCTGCTTCACGAGGGCCGACTGGGCGTAGGTTTCCTCAATCACCACCACGTCGCGGATGATGGGAATGACCAGCGTGGCCCCGTCGGGCTTGCGCACCGTGAGGCGCACCTCCGTGCCCTTAGGCCCCCGAATCAGCTTCACGGCCTTGTCGAAGCGCATGCCTTCCACGCTCACGGGCTCGGCCGCGCCCTGGGCCACGCGCAGAATCAGGTCGCCCACCTTCAGCTCGCCCTGCCGGAACGAGGCCGAGCCGGGCACAATGTCGGTGACTTTGAGGTGGCCCTCGTCCTCAATCAGCTGCGCGCCGGTGCCTTCGAGGCGGCCGCTCATCGAGATGTCGAAGTTTTCGCGCACAATGGGCGCGAAGTAGTCGGTGTGCGGGTCGTAGGTGTTGGCGATGACGTTGGCGAAGGTCGCCAGGCGGTCGTTGGCATCGGTTTGCAGCAGGTCGGTGAAGGCCTCGTTGTAGTACTTGAGCACGCGCTTGCGGGCCTCGGCTTCGAGCTGGGCGGGGGTGCGCACGGCCGGGCTGGTGGTGGTGGGCGAAGCCCCGACCTTGGCGGCGGCCAGAGGC
>JAYSZD010001000.1:0-1063 GCA_043738185.1 Hymenobacter sp.
GGCCGGCCCTCGGCCGCCATCCGCCTCAAGCAGCTGCCGGGCTCCAACGCCTCGGAAATCATTGAAAACGTGAAGCTTCGCATGGCCGAGCTACAGAAAACGAGCTTCCCGCCGGGCATGAAGTACATCATCAGCTACGACGTGTCACGGTTCCTCGACGCCAGCATTCACGAGGTGCTGCGTACGCTGGTGGAGGCCTTTCTGCTGGTGTTCGTGGTGGTGTACCTGTTTTTGCAGGACTGGCGCTCGACGCTGATTCCGGCGCTGGCCGTGCCGGTGGCGCTCATCGGCACGCTGGCCTTCATGCAGCTGCTGGGCTTCTCGATTAACCTGCTCACGCTCTTTGCGCTGGTGCTGGCCATCGGCATCGTGGTCGACAACGCCATTGTGGTGGTGGAGGCCGTGCACGCCAAGATGCACGAGGAGCATTTATCCGCCATGGATGCCACGCTGGCGGCCATGAGTGAGATTTCGGGGGCCATCATTGCCATCACGCTGGTGATGTCGGCGGTGTTCGTGCCCGTGGCCTTTCTGAGCGGGCCGGTGGGCGTGTTTTACCGCCAGTTTTCGCTCACGCTGGCCATTGCCATCGTCATTTCGGGTATTAATGCCCTCACGCTCACGCCCGCTTTGTGCGCGCTCATGCTGAAGGAGCCCACGCCCGATTCCGAGCGCACGGGTTTGCTGGGCCGCTTTTTCGTGGGCTTCAACCGCCGCTACGAAGCCTTTGCGGAGCGCTACCAGGGCCTGGTGCGCTGGCTTTCCAGTCGCCGGCTGGTGACGGTGGCGCTGCTGCTGTTCTTCTTTGGGGCCACCTGGGGCGTCAACTCCGTGCTGCCCACGGGCTTCATTCCGAGCGAGGACCAGGGCATGGTCTACATCAACGTGACCACGCCGCCCGGCGCCACGTTGGAGCGCACCACCAAGGTGCTCAACGAGGTACAGCGCATCGCCAGCCAGCTCAAGCCGGTGGAGTCGGTGTCGACGCTGGCGGGCTTCTCGCTGATGAACGACGTGTCGGGGGCCAGCTACGGCATGGGCATGATTAACCTCAAGGCCTGGG
>JAYSZD010001001.1:0-6639 GCA_043738185.1 Hymenobacter sp.
GACTCCTCACGCACCACGCCGGTAGTACCGGTAGCATTACGTAGCACAGCGGTTACTTCGTTCGCTTGGCTGCCGCGCTGGAAATTCACCTTAATCTTATCGCCAGGGCGGAAACGGGCCACCTGCTCCTGCAACTGCGAGGAGGTATTCACCGGCACGCTGTTGATTTGAGTAATCACGTCGCCCATTTTCAGGCCGGCAGCGGCAGCGGCGCTGTTTTCACTCGTGCCCTGCACGTACACCCCGCTCAGGGTAGTCAGCTTTTTTTCCGCAGCCAGTCGGGCATCTACTTCTTGGATATTCACGCCCAGCAAGGCGCGCTGCACCACTTTATACTTCAGCAGGTCATCGACCACTTTGCTGGCCAGCGAGCTGGGAATGGCGAAAGCGTAGCCCTCGAAAGAACCGGTGTGCGAGGCAATAGCCGAATTGATACCAACCAAATCGCCGTTGAGGTTCACAAGGGCGCCGCCGGAGTTGCCAGGGTTCACCACCGCATCGGTCTGAATAAAAGACTCAATGCCCATGTTGTCCTTGCGGCGCAGAATGTCGATATTCCGGCCCTTGGCCGAAATGATACCGGCCGTCACCGTTGAGTTCAGGTTGAACGGGTTGCCCACGGCCAGCACCCACTCGCCCACCCGCACATCGTCAGAGTTGCCATACTTCACGAAAGGCAGGTTGTCGGCTTTCACCTTCAGCACGGCTAGGTCGGTGTTGGGGTCAGCCCCCACCAGCTCAGCTTCAAACTTGCGCTTGTCGTCTAGCACCACCTCGATTTTCGAGGCTTTGTCGATGACGTGGTTATTGGTTACGATGTAGCCGTTGGCGGCGATAATCACGCCCGAGCCCGAACCCTGGCCACCGCCACGGGGCCGGCCCTGCTGCCCGTGAAATTGCTCCAACTGGTCACCAAAGAACTGGCGCAGGAAGGGGTCCATCTGCGCTTGGCGCTGGTCTACGGCGGGTGCAGCGTATTCGGTCATCACGTGCACTACGGCCGGGGTTACGGCAGCGGCGGCGGCCACAAAGTTCAGGCCTTCGGGCACGGCGTACGTACTACTGCGCATCTCGGAAGTGTAGCGCACCTGGGGGTCAGCAGCCACAGCCTGGGGCGCCACGGGGGCCGGCTCCAGCAGCTTGTACCCTCCCACGGCCACACCGCCGCCCAGAATAGCGGAACCGAACAGGCCGAGCATCATTTGTTTTGCTTGCATGGGTAAGGGGAAAAATTGATTTTAGTTAAGTAAACAAAGCATCCGATTTGACAGCGCCACGATAAAAGCCGCCTGTGTAAACCACGAATATTACCAACAACGCCGGAAAGATGCAATTTGGTGCCTTCGGGTTGCTTTAAACATAAAACAGGCCAATTTGCGCTTGTTGCTTAGTAACAAAACAGCCGGCAAAAAAGACGTTCAGCAAACTGTTTTTTAGCTGAAACGCCCACTGCAGTGCATCTCGATGCACTGCAGTGGGCGTTTTCCCGGTATTCGGAAGGCCGCGCACAAGGCGTAACGGCTGGCGGGGAATGATGGGATTCTGCCACCAAACTCAAAACCGTCAATTTGACATGACGCCCGCCTACGACCAGTACTATCCGGCAGTACCCGTCACGTTCGCAGTTCTTAGTGTTGGGTGGGAAGCTGCTTACGCTCAAACGCTTCTTTGCCCCCGAAGAAGGTAAAGCGTACATCGAGCCCTAGCACGGGCGCCACCTGATTGAAGGGGCCGCCGGGCAGGGTGACATTTCCGTTCGCGTCCAGCCGGTCCACGGTAAAGTAATAGTTGGTTTGATAGGCGAACCAGGGCGTTAGGTCGAGCCGGTCGCTCAGACGGCAGCCCACCTCGCCGCGCAGACTCGTAAACTGGATGCCCCGCTCCTTGGCGTCGGTGTCGGCCCGGAGCAGACGGACGTGAGTGGCGGCCTCGTAGCTCAGGCGCGGGCGCAGGGCCAGGGTGCCGCTGCCCACGGGCACCAATTTTTCGAGGTCAACCCGCAGGCGAGCCCATGTCTGACCATCGGGACCGGAGCCGCCATCGTAGCCGGCGTTGTTGGGAAAGGTGCGCTCCAGGCTCAGGCGCTGTCCAAAGATTAACGGGCCCACGCTGCCGCGGTGCCGAATCAGGGCTTCGGGGATTAATGCCAAACGCTCGTTGCCATAGGATTCAAGCCGTAGCGTGCCGCCACCACTCCAGTTGTCGTTCCAGAAATGTTCGTAGCCCAACGTAAAGCGCCGCTCATCAAAGCCCAGGCTGCGGCTGTCCCCTTCAGAGCTGGAGCGCTCCACATCGCGCTGGCCTCGAACTCCCAAGAACAGGTAATCGCCGTTTTTTAGCGCCAGCTCGGCTTGCAGTTCGGGCCATACCTGCAGGTTGCCAACCTGGCGGCGGACCTGCGCAGCAACCGGCTGAACACATAACAGACCACCGACTAAGGCCACAATTCCTCCCCGAACAAGAAAATACCAGTCTTTCATTACAAATAGTTGTCAGGTATCAGGAATATAACAGTCTGTAATTGAGAATTCTGCATACGTAATCAGTTTTTGACAACTAATAACCAGCAACTGCTCAAACAAGGTAACGAGGGCGCAGGAGTGCTATTGTCTGGCCAGCTCCTGAATGGCCAGCCAGGCCATCAGGCCCGGACCGGTGGCCAGGGCTTGCTCATCGATGTCGAAGGTGGGCGTGTGCACCGAGGCGGCAAAGCGGCCGTCCTCGTGCCGGGTGCCGAGGCGGTAGAAGCAGGACGGGCCGGCCTGGGAGAAGTAGGCAAAGTCTTCGGCGGCCATCCATTGGTCCAGCTCCACCACGTTTTCGGGGCCCAGGTAGGCTTCGGCGGCGGCTTTAACGCGGGCGGTGAGGGCAGGCTCGTTCTCGAGGTACGGGTAGCCCCGGCGGATTTCCAGCTCACACACCGCGCCCATGCTATCGGCCAGGCCCTCGCAGAGGCGGCGCAGGTGCTGGTGGGCCTCGTTGCGCCACTCCTCGTTCAGGGTCCGGAAGGTGCCTTCGATATAAACTTCGTTGGGAATGACGTTGGTGGCGCCGTTGGCGATAACCTTCCCAAAGCTCAGTACCGAGGGCAGCTTGGGATTGGCGCGGCGGCTCACAATCTGCTGGGCGGCCACAATGATGTGGGCGGCTACCAGCACGGGGTCAAGGTTCATTTCGGGCATGGCGCCGTGGCCGCCCTTGCCGCGCACGGTTAGGTAAAGCTCGTCGGTGCTGGCCATATAGCGACCGGAACGCAGACCTATTTTGCCGGCTGGCAAATGCGGAAACACGTGCTGGCCCAACACGCGGGAAACCGCCGGGTTTTCCAGTATGCCTTCCTTAATCATGAGCGAAGCACCGCCGGGCAGCCGCTCCTCCCCCGGCTGAAACATGAGCTTGATGTTGCCTTTGAACTCGCCCTTCAGCTCGGTGAGAATGCGGGCCGCGCCCAGCAGTGAGGCCGTATGCACATCGTGCCCACAGGCGTGCATCACGCCGGGGTTGGTGGATTTGTAGGACACGTCGTTGGCCTCCAGAATGGGCAGCGCGTCCATATCGGCCCGTAGGGCGATGGTGGGGCCGCCGGGCTGTCCTTCAATCAGGGCCACCACGCCAGTATTGGCAATGGGCTGAGGCCGCAAACCGAGCTTTTCCAGCTCCCGCGTCACAAAAGCCGCCGTATTGGTTTCTTCAAACGACAGCTCGGGGTGGGCGTGCAGGTGGCGGCGCAGCGCCACGGTATCGGCCGCGTGCCGGGCGGCAAGGCGTTGGATTGTCTGAACCACGGATTGATTGGATTTATCGGATTGGGCGGATTCTCCTAACCGCAGATTTATCGAATTCGTTGAATCGTCTTCAAAATCCGACCAAGCCAACGAATCCGATAAATCCGCGGTTCTGACTACGGATTCTTGTTTAGTAGCACCTGCGTTGCCTCCAGCTCCAGCTTGGGCGAAAGGCCTCTTAGCTTGGATAAGCCGCGGGCGGCCTCCAGCTTAGTGAGGTAGTCGCCGATGTAGAGGCGGTAAACCGGCGATTTGAACGTAATGTAATCCGTTTCGCCGGGGTAGCGTTCGATGATGGACCGGCGAATGGCCATCACTTGGTCGCGCTCGATGCCGAGGTACACCAGAACCCGGTAGCCCTGGGCATACTTCACGTTTTGGTTGGTGTAGGCCTGGTCGCGCAGGCGCTGCTCTACCTGGGCGGTTACGTGGTTGGTAGGCGCGGGCGCGGTTTTGGCAACTACGGCCGGGGCCGCCTTGGGCGCGGCGAACACGGGACGGTACTTGGTTACGTCCTCGGCCGGCATGGTGGGCGCGGCGGCCATTGGCCTTTTCGCGGTATCGGCAGCCGTGCTGGTGCGCGGTGCCTGGGAGGCCGTGCTGGCGCAGGCCGCGAGCGTTAGTGCCAGGGAGGCCAGCAGCATCTTAGGCAGCAGTAGTTTCATCGGTTGCGGTAATCAGGGTCACACTATAAGACGAGCCGATGCGGTCGGCGCCGGCGGCCACCAGGGCCTCGGCAGCTTCGCGGGTGCGGATGCCCCCGGCAGCTTTAATGCGTACGGTTTCAGGCAGCACGCGTCGCATCAGCGCCACATCGGCCACTGAGGCACCGCGGCTGGCGAAGCCGGTGGAAGTTTTCACGAAGTCGGCCTCGCCAGCCGCACACAGCCGGCAGGCCAGCTCTGTTTCGGCTTCGGTGAGAAGGGCCGTTTCGATAATAACTTTCAGCAACGCCTGATGCACGTGGCACAAGTCGGCCAGGTCCAGGATTTCGGCCTGAATGGCTTCGGTCTTGCCCGACTTCAGGGCCGAGATATTGACAACCATATCCAGCTCGGTAGCGCCGTTGTAGAGCGCCACTTCCGCTTCCTTGAACTTGACGCTGGAAGCCGAATACCCCAACGGAAACCCAATAACAGTACAAATGCCTACGCCCGATTCGGCCAGCTTTTCGGCGGCCAGGGCCACGTAGCACGGCGGCACGCACACACTGGCAAAGCCGTGGGTGCGGGCTTCTTCGCAAAGCTGAATGATTTCCGCCTCCGTGCAGTCGGGGCGCAGCAGGGTGTGGTCGATTCGGGGGGCGAGAGTCATAGGGCAAAGGTAGCGGGGAATGATTCGCTCCGAAGGGATGCAGCAGCACCTGCCGGCTGAACCATTAGCCTTCTGAAACACTTGCCAACAAACGAAGGCGTACGTTTGACCCTGCCCCGCCGGTTTTTATTATTTCAGCTGTTTGTATGAACGACGTTTTCTCGGATGTATTTGCCCTCTCCTACGAGCATCCTCCCAATCTGCTGGTGGGCCGCTGGCTGCGCGACGTTGCCGACCGCAGCCTTTACCCTCCGCAGGATGAGCTGCTAGCCGCCGCCCTCCAACACGACTGCTGCCGGTTCTGGCTGCTCGACATGCGCACCCAACGGGCATTTTCTCCGCTGCTGCTGGAATGGCTCGGGGAACTCCTGGCGCAGCAGGTGGTGTCGGTACTGGGCTCGCCGGTGTTCATTGCCTGCGTGGCCGACGAAATCCACCGGGCTGAAATCGAAAGCATTGGCACGGAAACGCTACTACGCCAGCAGGCGCAGCACGAGTTCTATCCCTACTTCTTCAACGAAGAAGCAGCCGCCCGCGAGTGGCTGACCGACAGCCAGGACTACGAGCACCGCCCGCCCCGGCGGGCATAAAAGCACTTTCCGCAACAAACCAGAAGAGGGAATTGCCGCGTGGCAGCTCTCTCTTCTTCATTTATAGCCCAACCAGCAACCGGCGTTAGCTGTACTTTTGGATAACCTCCCGCCGTCCCATGGAAAACGACATCAAGTTCCTGCGCATCCAGAATTTCAAGTCTATCAAGGATGTCACACTGCACCCGCGCCGCGTGAATTTGATTATCGGCGAGCCCAACGTGGGCAAATCGAACCTGCTGGAGGCCATAAGCCTGCTCGGAGCAGGATTATATGAACGTCATGCCAAATTTCTCGATTTGGTATTGCGCTATGAAAATCTTTCGAACCTATTTTATGATAATGACCCAATCAACCCAATAATAATAGAGTCGTCAGATGCCATAGCTATTCTCCAGACACAAAGAATGTCAAGCGACGATTACCACTTTGTCTGTATCTCAAAACAAGTACTCGCATTTTATAAGCAATTCCTGCAAAAAGACCAAGTGGACTACAGGCCCACATATAATGTAGAAGACGAAAGTGTATGGGAACTGCTAAATATGGTTGGCGGAGATACAATGGGTATAACAGATGCTATAAATGGTATTCGAAAGTCAAACCCACAACAAGCTTTCTTTTCTAGTTATCGAATTCAAGATAATGGCATTACTTCAACATTGGGCACGGAATCAATACCTCCGCAAGCTTTACCAAGACGCTACACTTATTTGTCTAAACAACCGCACAACTTTTTGTACCGACATCCTTTTTTAGAGTCACCATTGGGACACAACCTTTCAAGCGTAATTCAAAGGAATCAGGCATTGCGTAAGGAAATAGCTTCCCTTTTCAAAAAGTATGGTTTGAGCCTAGGGCGTGAGGACAATAAAGAATCAAATGTATGGTTGTTTGATACCAGTACTTATTTATGCGTCGTCACGAAATTTCAGATGCCACCTGGGCGC
>JAYSZD010001002.1:0-2645 GCA_043738185.1 Hymenobacter sp.
GGGTAGCGGGGCTACGGGCGCCGGGGCCAGCAGCGGGGCGCCAGCGCCAGCCAGCGGCACCGAAGCAACGGCCAGGGCCAGGGTTTCTTCGGGCTCGGAACGCGTGGGGCGGGGACGCAGCCAGCGGTGCAGCACCTCGTAGAGGTGGCGGCTTTTCACGGGCTTGCCCACGTAGTCGTCGAGGCCCTGACGCATGAAGCGGCCGGCGTCTTCCTGCATCGAATAGGCCGTCATGGCCACCACCGGCGGGCAGGCCGCGCCCAGCACGCGCCGGATTTCGGCCGTGGCCGCCACCCCGTCCATGTCCGGCATCTGAATGTCCATGAAAATGATGCTGTATCCGGGCATGGCGGCCGTGGCCAGGGCTATGGCTTCGGGGCCGCTGCCGGCCACATCTACCTGGCAGCCCAGCTTGGTGAGCAGGCGCTCCCCCACTTTTTGGTTGATGGCATTGTCGTCAACCAGCAGTACGCGGGGCTCGGCCTCAAAAGGCTGGAACACGGCTTCGCGCACCGGGGCGGGCACTGGCAATTCTTCTACGCGGGCTTCGCGGGCGCTGATGGTGAACCAGAACACGCTGCCTTCGCCCTCGTCCGAGAGCACTCCAATCTCGCCGCCCAGCAGCTCGGCTAGCTGCCGGCTGATGCTCAGGCCCAGCCCGGTACCGCCGTATGCCTTGCTGGGAGTGGTATCGAGCTGGGTAAAATTGGTGAAGAGCAGGCTGGCGTTTTCGCTCGAAATACCAATGCCCGAGTCCTGCACCGCGAAGCGCAGCGTGTGCTGCTGGCCGTCGGTGCTCACGCTGCTCACGATGATGGCCACGGTGCCTTCGCTGGTGAACTTGATGGCGTTGGCCACCAGATTGGACAGGATTTGCAGCAGCCGCACTTCGTCCGTCATCACGTAGCGGGGCGTGTGCGGGGTGATGTGGTAGGTGAAGCGGATATTTTTCTGCTCGGCGCGGTAGATAAACAGGGCGCGGATGCGCTCCATCACGGCCTGCAGTTCGAGGGCGGTTTCGTGCACCTGCAGCTTGCCGGCCTGCATTTTCGACAGGTCCAGGATGTCGTTCAGGATGGTGAGCAGCGCGTCGGAGCTCTTGCGCAGGGTGTCCACGTAGTCGAGCTGCTCGTCGGTTTCCACGGTTTGGTCGAGCAGGTCAATCATGCCAATGATGCCGTTCATGGGCGTGCGCAGCTCGTGGCTCATGTTGGCCAGAAACTGAGTTTTGGCTTCCAAAGCGGCTTCGGCTTCGTCCTTGGCCATGCGCAGGTCGTCCTGCATCTGTTGGATGTCGGTAACGTCGCGGGCGATGCCTTCGGTACCGGTTTCTCCGTCTTTCACCGTGCGCGCGTTCACCAGCACGCTCACAGGGTAGCCTTCCTTGTGCCACATCTGGGTTTCGAAGTTGCGCAGGCCGCCGTTGCGCTGCAGTTCCTCCAGGGCCCGCTTCCGGTCCTCACTGTCCACGTAGTAGTTCTTTACAGGCTGGCCAATCACTTCCTCAGGCCGGTAGCCCAGCACGTCGTAGGCCGACGGGCTAACGATGGTAAACAGCCCGTCCTCGTCGGTGCGGTAGTAAATATCCTGAAACGATTCGAAGATGGAGCGAAACTTTTCTTCCTGCGCCTGCAGGGCCAGCTGGGCCCGTTTTTGCTCGGTAATATCGTGGGCAATGGCCGATATTTCCTCAAACGACCCATCGCCTAAGTAAATGGGATTTAGGTATATATCCGTCCACACTTCGCTGCCCCGACTGTCGCGCAGGCACATTTCAAACCGCTGCGCCTGGCCTTTGGCTGCCGCATCGTAATGCCGCACAAATACGTCGCGCTCGCCAACGGGCATGTGGGCCAGGTCGGCTTCCCACAGGTCGAGGCCACGCACGGGGTAGATGCCATTGCGCCGCAGAAACAGGGCCGCGTAGTTGCGGTTGAAGTTCATGAGGCGGGCCCGCGTGTCCACGGTCCACATCACGTGCGAGCCGCTTTCGAAAATGGCATTCAGACGGGCGGTTTGCTTACCAATCTGCTCTTCGTTGCGCTTGCGCTCGATGGCCAGCGCCACCTGGTTCGAGATGAAGTGCAGCACGTCGAGGTCGCCGGGCGTGTAGGCATCGGCGCGGCTGTAGTCCTGCACGGCCAGCACCCCGATAATGCGGTCGCCGATGCTCAGCGGCGAGGCCAGCATCACCTCCGGCACCAGCCCGTAGGCCGTGATGGTACCGCTTTGAATGAGCTGCTGAAAATCGGAGTGGGTAAGGTAGCGGGGCTGGCCGCCGGCAATGATGTACTCCGACACGCCCGTGGAAAAAGGCGTGGCGCCCTGTGGCCGGTGCTGGGGGTGCTGGTCGACGTGGTAGGCAAACTGCAGTTGCGTGCGGGCGTCGTCACAGAGCGCGATGAAGAGGTTGCTGGTCTCGATAATCTTGCTCAGCTCGCGGTGAATGGCCCCGTAGAGGCTGGCCAAATCCTTGGCGCTGATAGCCAGGTTGGCAATGCTGTAGTACACCTTTTGCAGGCGCTCGGCCTTGATGCGGTCAGTGATGTCGTGCAGAATGGCGCGGCTGCTCGCCGGCTGCCCTTCCTCGCGCACCACGCTCATGCTCCCAATAAGGTGCACCGGCTTGCCCGCACCGGTCAAAA
>JAYSZD010001003.1:0-6617 GCA_043738185.1 Hymenobacter sp.
AAAGGCACCTTCACGTTGGGGTTGCTGAAGTTCTCGATGCGCGACATCACCGTTTTTCCACGCTGGCCCGAGGCCAGGCCAGCGCCGCCCACCACGATACCAATGGCGAGCATCACGGCCATCTGCCGCAGCGGCACGCGGCCGATAAACATCAGCAGCAGGCAGGTAGCGAACAGCAGCAGCGCGGTCGAGGCATTACTCAGAATGATGAGCCCGCAAATAATGCCCACCCAGAGCATTACCGGAAAAAGCGTGGTCCAGAAGTCGTCCAAGTGCTGCTGCCGGCGGCTGAGCATGCTTGCCAAATGCGAAATCAAAGCGAGCTTGGCCAAGTCGGAGGGCTGAAACGTTTGGTTGATAACCGGAATGGTGAGCCAGCGCGACGCCTCGTTGATGTTCGAGCCCATTAAATAGGTAAACAGCAGCAGCGGCACCGAAACCAGCAGCGCGTAGAGCGCCAGGCGGGAATAGTAGCGGTAATCGACGCGGTGCGCCAGCCACATAAAGCCGAGCCCCACCAGAATCAGGGCCGTGTGCTTGAATAGGAAATGCTCGGTGTTACCGTCCATTTTCTTGTAAGCCAGCGTGCCGGTGGCCGAATACACCACGGCGATGCTGATAAAAGAGAACAGCAGCACGATGGCCCACAAAATAGGGTCGCCCTTGAGGCTCCGTTGCAACAGGTTTTTGGAGGGTTCCATAGTCGCTGATTTTCGCTGATTAAACTGATTGGGCTCCCGCCAGTATTTGCACGGCGGCCGCAAATTGCCGGCCCCGGTCTTCGTAGTTTTTAAACAGGTCGAAGCTGGCGCAACAAGGCGAGAGCAACACCACGTCGCCGGCGGCGGCGAGGGCGGCGGCGCGGGCTACGGCGGCGGCCATCCGTTGGGTTTCTTCGATGTGCGGCACCACGCCATCGAAGGCGGCGCGCAGTTTAGCATTGTCTACGCCCAGGCAGATGAGGGCTTTCACCCGGTTGCGCACCGGGCCGAGCAGGCTGGCGTAGTCGTTGCCTTTGTCGGTACCACCGGCAATCCAGACAATAGGTTGCTTGATGCCATCGAGAGCGAACCAGGCGGCTTCCACGTTGGTGGCCTTGCTGTCGTTGATGAACCGGACGCCGTTGATTTCGCTCACCAATTGCAGGCGGTGGTCGGCATTCTGGAAAGTGGCCAGCGCGACTTCTATTTGCTCGCGGCTGAGGCCAGCGACGCGGGCGGCAAGCACGGCCGCCAACGTATTCTGGCGGTTGTGCTGGCCGATAAGAGGCGAGTTGGCGGTGCTTATTTCCTCGGTCCTGCTGTAGTAGCCGGGCAGCATGTCCACACACAGCAGGTCTTCCGACTTGTAGTAGGCCGCCAAGTGAATATCCGGGCGGTGGTGCAGGCTGAACGGCATCTGCTGCACCGGCCGCAGCGCCGACTTGAAATAGCGCTGAATATTCTCGTCATCCGCGTTATAGATAAATGTGCCGGTGCTGTCCTGATTACGCACGATGCGCATTTTGGCCTGGGCGTACTCTTCAAGCGAGTAGTTGTACCGGTCGAGGTGGTCGGGCGTGATGTTGAGCAGGATGGCAATCCAGGGCTGAAAGTCGTGGGTATCATCGAGCTGGAAGCTGCTCATTTCCACCACGTAGTAGTCGTGGGCATCGGCAATGATTTGCTCGGCCAGACTATACCCCACGTTACCGGCCAGGCCCACGTTCAGGCCGGCGCTTTTCAGCAGGTGGTAAGTGAGCAGCGTGGTCGTGGTTTTGCCGTTGGTGCCCGTGATGCAGATACACCGGGCCTTGGTGTAGCGGCCGGCAAACTCAATTTCCGAGATAATAGGCGTCACTTTTTCGCGCAACGCGCGGATGACCGGGGCTTTCTCAGGGATGCCGGGGCTTTTGATTACCTCGTCTGCTTGCAGAATTCGCTCCAGTGTGTGCTGGTGTTCCTCAAACTCCAGGCCGGCCTGGGCAAGTTTGGCTTTGTAACGGTCCTGAATGGCGCCACCGTCGGACACGAACACGGCGTGGCCTTTGGCCTGCGCTAACAACGCTGCTCCCACCCCACTTTCGGCGGCTCCGAGAATTACAATGTTCATCCTAACGCAATTTCAATGTAACCAACGTAATAACAGCCAGCATAATACCGACAATCCAGAAGCGCGACACGATTTTAGATTCGTGGTAACCCAGTTTCTGGTAGTGGTGATGTAGGGGCGACATGCGCAGCAGGCGCCGGCCTTCGCCATATTTGCGCTTGGTGTACTTAAACCAGCTCACCTGCACCACAACCGACAGGTTTTCAATGATAAACACGCCGCACAAAACCGGAATCAGTAGTTCCTTGCGCAGCACCAAAGCCAGTACCGTAATGATGCCGCCCAGCATCAGCGAGCCTGTGTCACCCATAAATACCTGCGCCGGGTAGGAATTGTACCACAGAAACCCAATGCACGCCCCCACGAAGGCTGTGCAGAAAATAACCAGCTCGCCAGAGTCCGGTATAAACATGACATCCAGATAATCAGCTAGTAGCGCGTTGCCGCTCACGAAGGCAAAAATGGCCAGTGTGACGCCGATAATGGCCGAAGTACCCGCCGCCAGTCCGTCGAGGCCGTCGGTAAGGTTGGCGCCGTTGCTAATGGCCGTGACCAGAAAGATGACAATGGGAATGTAGAGGAAGCCGTAGAGGCCGTTGAATATGGTACCGGCCGTGGCAAACAAGTTGGCATAATTCAACTCGTTGTCCTTCATAAACGGCACCGTGGTAATCATCAGGTGCACGTCCTTATAGAACTTGGTGGCGTTCACGGTCGAGAACAGGCCGTTGGGCTGCAAGTACTCGCGAATGGTGACTTCATTGCTGTAGAACAGCACCCAGCCCACCGTGATGCCCAATCCCACCTGCCCCAGCACCTTAAACCGGCCGCTAAGCCCCTCCTTGTTCTTGCGAAACACCTTGATGTAATCGTCCAGAAACCCAATAAGCCCCAGCCATACTGTACTGAGCAGCAGCAGAATGATGTAAATATTGCGTAGCCGGGCCAGCAAAAGCACCGGCACCAAAATGGCCAGAATGATGATGAGGCCGCCCATCGTGGGCGTGCCGCGCTTCTCGGTCTGGCCTTGCAGGCCCAGGTCGCGTACGCTTTCGCCAATCTGCTTTTGCTGCAGAATCCGAATAAGACGGTGCCCAAAAGTGAGGGCGATGAGCAGGGAAATGACAATGGCCAGCCCCGCGCGGAACGTGGTGTACTGAAACACCCCCAATCCGGGAATATGGTAATGCTCGTTGAGGTAACGAAAGAGGTAATAAAGCATTCAGGTACAGTTAGCAGCGGGCCGTTACTTGCCGAGGGCCGCAAAAATTTCGATTAGAATCAGTTTGTCGTCAAACGGCGCTTTCACGCCGCGTATTTCCTGGTAATTTTCGTGGCCTTTGCCTGCAACTAACACAATGTCATTGGCTTCTGCCAATTGCACGGCGGCTTCGATGGCCGCGCGGCGGTCGGCCACGGTGCGGACTTTGGCCGAGTCGGGCGCCGTGACCCCGGCCTGCATTTGCGCCAGAATTTCGTTGGGGTCCTCAAAGCGCGGGTTGTCGGCGGTGAGAATGACCTGGTTGGAAAACCGCGCCGCCAGGTTGGCCATGATGGGGCGCTTGGCCGCGTCGCGGTTGCCCCCGCAGCCCACCACGGTAATAATCTGCTGGGTCGGCTGACGGATTTCGAGCAGGGTCTGGAGCACGTTTTCCAGCGCGTCGGGCGTGTGGGCGTAGTCTACGATACCGGTGATGCCCTTCTTTTCCGACAGCACCGGCTCGAAACGGCCCGGCGCCGTGGTCAGGCCCGAGAGAATGGTCAGGACTTCGGTAGGGTCTTCGCCCAGCAGCACCGCCGCGCCATACACGGCCAGCAGATTGTAGGCGTTGAATACCCCAATGAGGCGGAAGAGGATTTCGCGGCCCTCTATTTCCAAGTGCAGGCCGTGCACTTCGTTGGCAATGAGCTTGGCGCGGAACGTAGCCGCGCCGCGCAGGGAGTAAGTTTCGCGGCGGGCGGCGGTGTTTTGCAGCATCACCGGGCCGCGCTTGTCGTCGGCATTGGTGAGGGCAAAAGCGGTTTTGGGCAGCGCGTCGAAAAAGCCTTTTTTAGCTTTCAGGTAATTATCAAACGTGCCGTGGTAGTCGAGATGGTCGTGGGTGAGGTTGGTGAACACGCCCCCGGCGAAGCGCAGGCCCGTAATCCGGTGCTGGGCCACGGCGTGGCTGCTCACTTCCATGCACACATGGGTGCAGCCGGCGGCCACCATGCGGGCCAGCAGCGCGTTCAGCCGGATGGCGTCGGGCGTGGTGTGCGTGGCCGGAATCACCTCTTCGTCAATCTGATTCTGCACCGTGCTCAGCAGGCCGGCGTGGTAGCCCAGCTCGCGCAACAGCTTGTGCAGGAGCGTGGCGCAGGTCGTTTTGCCATTCGTGCCCGTCACCCCAATCAGCTTAAGCTGCCGCGATGGATGGCCGTGAAACGCCGCCGCCATGTGGGCCAGCGCCGCGCTACTGTCCGGCACAAGCACGTAGGCCGTACCGGGCGCCATGGTGGCCGGCAGCATCTCGCAAACCACCGCCGCCAGCCCCTGCGCCACCGCCGTTTCAATGAACTTATGGCCATCGGTAGCCGTGCCGCGCAGGGCGCAAAAAGCCACGCCCGGCCCCGCCTCCCGCGAGTCGAGGGTGAGTGCGGTAATGGGCATGTCGGTGGGGCCATGCTGGGCCAGCACGGTCACGTCAGTCAGCAAGGAAAAAAGCGGCAGGGAAATCATGAGCGGGATAATCGGCGGCCCTGCAACCCAAGGCAGCCGGGCAAACGGAATAGTTAGGTTCGGCGCACGGCGGGCTTGGACGGTGTTGTAGTCGTCGGCTTTTTAGCCGCTTTGGCAGGAGTTTTCGGAGCAGCCGCTTTGGCTTTGGGAGTAGCCTTTTTGATAGCGCCGCTTTTCTCAGTTTTGGCGGGTGCGGGTTTTGCGGTAGCTGTTGTGGCCTTGGTCCGGGCGGGCGTTGCTTTGGTTTTGGATTTAGCGGCGGCCTTGGCGGCCGGGTCAGCGTCGGCCGGAATAATCAGCTTATTCTCGGCCACTTTGGTGTGCTCGGGTTCCGGCAGGGCCTTGGGAGCTTCCAGCCGCGGGCCCGTTTCGGCCAGCGTGAGCGTGATGATGTCGCCCCGGTTCAGGGCCGAGCCCACGGCTAGCGACTGCTCGCGCACCCGGCCCGTACCCATCGCGCGCACGTGCAAGCCCCGGTTTTCAAGCAGGAACAAGGCGTCGCGCAAAGTCAGCCCTCTCGCCTGCGGCACGCGGCCAGGGCGCACCGGGTTCACCACCAGGGCCACGGTGCGCGCATGGAAAGCGGTATCCGAAGCGGCCCGCACCCACTCTTCGCCCCCGGTGGCCTGGGTTTGGCCGGCCAGTCCCAGCTTCTGGCACACCAGGGCCAGCTCGTCCTGCATACCGGCGCGCACCATGGGCACGCGGCTCTTGTTCAGGCGGGCTTTGGCCAGCAGCGGGCGCTGGCTGAGCAGGTCGCGGGCCATGCACTTATCGGCTACTTCGCGGAAAACCGGCGCGGCCACATCGGCCCCGTAGATGCGGCCGTTGCGGGGCGAGTCCACCACCACGATGCAGCTGTACTTGGGCTTATCGGCCGGGAAGTAGCCGCAAAAGCTAGTCGAATAGGTTTTGGTGTAGCGCCCGTTTTTGAATTTCCAAGCCGTACCGGTTTTACCGGCAATGGCGTAATCGTTGGGGCGAATGCTGCGGGCGGTGCCCCGCTCCACCACGCCTTCCATCATGGCTTTCACTTTGGCCAGCGTAGCATCCGAGCATATTTTGGGGTTGAGCACCACGGTTTCGTTGCGCTGCAATACTTTGTCGGCCTGCTTGATTTCCTTCACGATGAGCGGCTGCACCTTCACGCCGCCGTTGGCAATGGCATTATAGAGCGCCAGCGTTTGCAGCGGTGCCAGCTTCAGCTCGTAGCCGATGCTCATGGTGGTGAGCGAGGTGCGGCTCCAGCTGCGGTCGCTGGGGTCCTTCACGTAGGGCTTGGCTTCGCCGGCCATCTGGAAGCCCAGCGGTTTATCGAGCCCGAATTTCTTGAGTTGGTCGTAGTACTCGTTGGGGGTTTTCACGAAATTCTCGTGCACCAGCCGGGCCACGCCAATGTTGGAGGACTTCTCAAACACCTGCTGCACCGTGATGCGGCCGTAGCCGTGCGAGTCGGTTTTCACGGCGCCGCCAATGGCCATGCGACCGTTGCCGGTGTCCACGATGTCGTCGAGCTCAATGTTGGGCCGCGCTTCCATCAATGCCATCATCGAGGCCAGCTTGAAGGTCGAGCCCGGCTCGGTCCGGCCCTGGTCGGCAAAGGCGTAGTTGTAATCCTCCTTGTAGCTGCCGTCCGAAGCCTTGCCCAAGTTGGCCACGGCCTTGATTTCGCCCGTGGCCACCTCCATCAGAATTACACAGCCGTACTGGGCATTATTGTCCACCAACGACTTGTAGAGGGCATTTTCGGCCACGTCCTGGAGGTTAATGTCGAGCGTCGTCTTGATGTCGTAGCCGGGCTGGGGCT
>JAYSZD010001004.1:0-6616 GCA_043738185.1 Hymenobacter sp.
CCGACAACCGGGCGCCCATTCGGGAAGTGGCGCAGCCGGCGAGCAGCGTACGCGTCAGCGCCGTGCCCGCCAACCCCGAAGCCACCGCCATTGCGGTGAGCTGGACCTACAATGTGCCGTGGGACAACACCACGCGGCCAGTCCGGATTTTCCGGCGCACCGGCACCACCGGGCCGTTGGTGCAACTCGCCACGGCTCCCACCACGGCCACCGGCGGCACGTACCTGGACGCCGACCCGGCCCTGCGCAAGGACCAGACTTACTGCTACTACGTGCAAACCGATGGACTCTATATTGGTATCCCGTATCTGAATTCCTTGCTCAACCGCAGCCAGGTACAGTGCGTGGTGCTGACCACGCCGCCCTGCATTCCGGTGCTGAAGCTGGCGGTGACCAACTGCGATAGTCTGGCGGCGCTGCCGGAGTTTCCGCGCCAGAACGAGCGCTACACCAACCGCCTGAGCTGGACGCTGAGCGCCTTGCCCCCCGGCTGCGATACCAATATTGCCAACTACCTGCTCTATTACCGGCCTACGCCCACGGGCCCGTTTGCGCTGCTGGCCACCACTACGCAAACCAGCTACATTCACGGCAATCTGGAGTTCAACGGTGGCTGCTATGCCGTGCAGGCTGTGGCCCCAAGCGGCGCGGTGAGCGACACGAGCAACATTGCCTGCCAGGATAATTGCGTATTCTTCCGCCTGCCCAATATCTTCACGCCCAACGGCGATGGGCAAAACGAAGTGTTTCGCCCCAAAAATCACAGCCCGGTACGCCGGATTCGCTACCAGGCGTTCAATCGCTGGGGCGTGAAGGTGTTCGAGAACGTGACTACTTCGGATGACCGGATTCTCATCAACTGGGATGGGGGCGGGCCGGCCGGCGAGTCGGGCAACGGCAACGCCTCCAAGGTGTCGGATGGCATCTACTACTACCTGGCGGAGGTGGAGTTCGCGGACTTTGCCAATACCAAGCGCACCTACAAGGGCTGGGTGGAAGTGCGGCGCTAGCGCGTTGGCTAGCCGGATGGTTGTGCCGACGCACGAAATGAAGGCCGCTCCCAATGGGGCGGCCTTTTTCGGGTCTGAGTTGGGCCGTTGGGCGGTTTGTGTGCAGCTTGCGTCTCCAAGTGCGGCGGCGGCTGGCCTAGCAATTACCCTTTCATTTATTCCCAAACCCACTCGTGAACCCTTCCAATTCCTCCGATTCTTCTCAGACAGCCCTCGTTTTTCCTGGTCAGGGCAGCCAGTTTCCGGGCATGGCCCGCGAGCTATTCGAGCAAAACCTGGACGCCCGCGCCCTGCTCACCCAGGCCAACGACATCCTGGGCTTTAGCCTGACCGACATTATGTTCAGCGGCTCGGATGAGGACCTGCGGCGGACCGATGTAACCCAGCCGGCCATTTTCGTGCATTCGGTGGCCCAGTTCGTGGCCCGCCCTGAGCTGCGGCCTGCCATGACGGCCGGCCATTCGCTGGGCGAATTTTCGGCGCTGGTGGCCGCGGGCGTGCTGCGCTTCGAGGATGCCCTGGCGCTGGTGGCCCGTCGTGCCCAGGCCATGCAGGCCGCCTGCGAGGAGCAGCCCGGCACGATGGCCGCCATTCTCGGGCTCGATGATGCCACGGTGGAGCGCATCTGCCAGGAAATTACGGCGGCCGGCGATGTGGTGGTAGCCGCCAATTACAACTGTCCCGGCCAGCTGGTCATTTCCGGGTCGGCGGCCGGAGTGGCTGCGGCATGCGAGGCCCTGAAAGTGGCCGGCGCCAAGCGCGCTCTGCCGCTGCCGGTGGGCGGCGCCTTCCATTCGCCCCTGATGCAGAGCGCCGCCGCCGCCCTGGCCGAGGCCATCGAAAAAACCACCTTCAGCGAAGCCCGCTGCCCGGTGTATCAAAACGTGGACGCGCGACCACACTCCGCGCCTGCTGAAATCAAAGCCAACCTGCTGCGCCAGCTCACCGCTCCCGTGCGCTGGACTCAAACTGTGCAGCAAATGGCGGCCGACGGCGCCAGCGAATTTGTGGAGTGCGGCCCCGGCAAAGTATTGCAGGGACTGGTGAAGAAAATTGTGCCCACGGCCACCATCGGCTAAGTGGTGCGGCCTGCACCCGAGAATCCACGCGGGGCGCGGTGGTGGGGCTGGTCGGTGGCGCTGGCAGGGCTGGTGCAGCTGGCCCTGTTTGCGCTGGCCACCGGGCCGGGCCTGGCCGGCACCGCCGACTCGGGCTACTACCTGCACGCGGCTGGTACACTACGGGCCGCCGGCCTGCTGCTGCACCCCGACGGCTCGGCCTACCGCTACTGGCCGCCCTTCTACCCGGTGCTGGTGGCGCTGGGCGGCAGCCTGGGGGCGCTGCGGCTGCTGCACGGCGCGGCGCTGGTAGCCAGTCTGGTGGTCTGGAGCCGGCTGGGCCGTTGGCTGCTGTCGGGAGCGCTGGCATTGGTGTTTCCCTGGCTGCTGGCCTTCGGCACGCCGTGGCTGGTGGTGAGCAAGTTTGTGTGGGGCGAAACGGTGTTTCTGGCTTTATTCACAGGATATGCCGGGGCCCTGTTTCGCTGGCTGCGGCTGGGAGATGCGCGGTGGTGGTGGGTGGCCACGGCCCTGAGCTTTTTGCTGCCCTTGCAGCGTACGGCCGGCTTTTTTCTGCTGGCGGGCGTGGCGCTGGGCTTGCTGCTGGCGCGCCGGGCGGGCGGGTGGAAGCGCCTGCTGCCGGTGGCCGGGCACATCTGGCTGGCCGTGCTGGGGGGCGTGGTGTGGCACATTTATGCGCTGCTGCTGGCGGCTCCCAGCGTCTACCGTCTCAACCGGGGCTGGCCGCAGCTCGTCAGCTCCGCGGCCGATTACGGATTCGTGCTCAGCCGCTGGCTGCTGCCGGTGCGGGCGGCCTGGCGCCCCGAGCTGTTGTGGTTTTGGGCGCTGATGCTGCTTGGGTTGCTGGCGCTGCTCTGGCCGCGCGCCGTACGGCCGGCCGCAGCCGTAGCCGGTTCCTCGGGGGCTGAGCTGTCGGAG
The DNA here is from genome assembly GCA_043738185.1 of Hymenobacter sp. Lineage (GTDB taxonomy): Bacteria > Bacteroidota > Bacteroidia > Cytophagales > Hymenobacteraceae > Hymenobacter. Next base: position 3,008 of record JAYSZD010001004.1, read on the forward strand.
CCACACCGTTTTCTGCGGGTGTTGTGGGCGGCCATGCTGGTCTTCCTGCTGATGCTACTGATTTCGACCACGTTCACCCGCAGTGCCGCCGGCCTCTACGACGCCGAGCGGTACGCCAGCGTGCTGTTCGGGCCCGTGACGCTGCTGGCGTTGTGGAGGATGAGGAACTGGCTGGAAGCGCCCTGGGGCAGTCGCGGCCTGGCTTCTTGGTTGGTGGCGGGCTTTCTGGCGCTGTGGGTGTTGTACTCCGCGGGCCGCACCGTCAGCAACGTGCTGGCCCTGCGTAAGCTGGTGCCGGTGGAGTGGCCGGCGACGCGGTAATCGGTGCGGCTGTTAAGTGGCGCCTGGACTGCGTGAGGTCATTTACTTGCCGCTTACCAAAACCGGTTGGTACACACCACCTGGGCCTTTTTCTTGAGCCGCAGGCCCACCAGTATTTCGTGGCTGCCGCCGTTGTAGCCAGCCAGCTCGGACAGGCCCGCATCGTAGGAATAGCCCAGCGTGTACTGCTCGTAGCTGAGGCCCACCATGGCCACGGCCGAATCGAAGGCGCGCCACGACACGCCGGCCCACAGCAGGTCCTGGTACTTGAGCTTGGCGTTGATATCGACCGACAGCGGGGCCGGGCTCACGGCCTTCACCAGCACCGAGGGCACCAGCGACCAGTCGTCGTTGAGTGGCAGCCGCACGCCGGCCGTGGCGAAGTAATGGCGATTCAGCTTGTTGCCGGGCGCGCCCTCGCCCAGCTGGTTAGCCCCGTAGGAGAAATTGAGCTGGTTGCCCAGCAGCTGCGCGCCCGACAGGCCCACGTAGAACTTCGAGCTGTACAGCCAGGCCCCTACCGTGCCATCCAAAACCCGTGAGGAGGCACTGGGCGCCACGGTTGTGGGGTCGAAAAAGCGCAACTGCTGCCCGTCCACGGCAAACTGTTGCATGCCGGCCGACATGCCCAGTGCCAGCCGCAGGTCGGGCGTCAGCACCAGGTTGTAGGCATAGGATAGGTAGGCGCCGGAGCGGCTCGTGGGCCCGGTCACGTCGTTGTATACGAGGCCGCCCAGCGCGTGAAACGGCCGGCGCCGGTCCCGGATGGTGCGTTTGGCCGTGCTGCGCCACTTGCCCAGCGAGGAGCTGATGCTGGCGTAATAGGTCTTGGGCGCCCCTTCCAGCCCCGTCCATTGGGTGCGGTAGCTGAATTTGACGTCGATGTAATCCTCCACGCCCGTCGTGCCGGGGTTCAGCAGGTAGTTGTTGTTCATGTACTGGCTGTACTGCGCCTGCTGCTGGGCCTGGGCCGGCACCCCGGTCAGCAGCAGCAACGGGAGCAGTAGAAGCATCGATAATGCTCTTTTCATAGCGGTAGGTGGCTTAATTCTCTATTGAAGAAGCAGGGATTTGGCTGACAGAAGGTTCCGTTAATACAAAACCGTCAGCGAACCGCTGTAAGACTTGCCCAACGGGCCCCGCGTTACGACGACGTAGTAGTAGGTGCCCACCGGCGCCGGCTGGCCATTGATTTCGCCGCGCCACTCGTTGGCCCGGCTGTAGTTGTCGGCCGAGAAAACTTTGTTGCCCCAGCGGTTGAACACGGTGACGGTATTGTTGGGGTATTGCTCAATGAACTCAATCTGCCAGGTGTCGTCGCGTCCGTCGCTGTTGGGAGTGAAGGCGTTGGGAATGCGAATAGCCGGGCGCACCGTTACCGTCACCTGGTCGGAGTCGGCGCAGCCACCGGTCCCGGCCGAGAGGGTGTAAGTCGTGGTCACGAGGGGTGAGGCCACGGGGCGCAGTGAGTCGCTTGGAAAAGCCAGCCCCGTGGCCGGCGTCCACGCCACGGGATAGGGGCCATCGACGCGCCCTTCGAGGACCACCGAAGTGCCGGCCAGAATCTCCTTATCTGGCCCGGCGTCCACATCGGCCGGCGGGCTGATGCGTACAACGATGCCATTGGAAACCACCGTAACCGGCTGGCCGCATACGTTGGTGGTGCGCAGGCGCAGGGTCACGGTCTGGCCGTCGCGCAGCGTCGTGCTGGTGAAAACCGGATTCGTAGCGCCATTCACGCTAGCGCCATTCACCAGCCACTGGTAGGCGGGCGCCGGCCCTGCATTGGTCACGTTGGCGATGCTGAAGGTGAGCGGCTCGCCCGGACAAACGGGGCCGCCCGGCTGCACGGCAATGGTCAGCGTGGGCAGGGGAGTAGGCGTGCGCGTCACCGTCACGGTAGCCGAGGCCGGCCCGGTGCTGCACGTACCCGCCGTGGCCGTCACCTCCACCCGTACCCGGTCGCCGGAAACCAGCGTGCTGCTGTTGAAAGTAGCCCCGGTGGCCGTAGCAGGTGCATTATTAACGAACCAGCGGAAGGTGGGCGTGGCCCCTGCATTAGTGGGTACGGCCGTGAAGGTCAACGGCGTGCCGAGGCACTGCACGGGCGGCGGTGCCAGGGTTACGCCGGTGGTGAGTACGGGCTGCACCCGAACCGTCACCACGTTTGAAACGGCCGTGGCGCAGGTGCCGATGCCCGACGTGACGCGGCGCCGGAAGTAAGTAGTGGCCGCAAGGAGGCCCGGCGCGTACGTGGCGCGGTTGGCCCCAACGATGGCCCGAAAGGTGGTGTTATTAGCCGAAGACTCCCACTGATAAGCAAACGTACCGGTACCGCCTCCGGCCGGGCTGGTGCTGGTGAGCGGCGCCGTTGGAGCGCCCGCGCAAATGTCCTGGTCGGCCGCGATGCTTCCGGCCGCCAGGGCGGGCAATACCCTCAAGATTATCGCCGGCGAATACACGGGCCCGCATGGCCCCGAAGTCACCGCGCGCCGGTAGTAGGTGGTAGCCAGGAGCGGACCGGGAGAATAAGCAGTGCCGGTGGCCCCGGCAATCGGCGTCCAGGTTGAGCCGTTTGGCCCTGATTCCCACTGGTAGCGGTAGGTGCCAGTGCCCCCGCTGGCTCCCGCCGTGCTGGTGAGGCGAGCAGGAGTAGTCCCCACGCACAGCGTTTGGGGCGCGGCAATGATGCCAGCCAGCAGCGCCGGCGTCACGGTAATGGTGAGGATATTGGAGAAGGCTGGGGCGCAGGCGCTGCCCGCGCTGGCCCGGCGGCGGTAGTAGGTAGTCACAGTCAGGCGGCCGGGCGTGTAGGTGGCGCCGGTAGCCCCGCTGAGGGTTCTCCAGGTTATCCGGTCTACTGACGATTCCCACTGGTAGGCAACCGTGCCGCTGCCGCCCGTGGCCAGCGCGGTGCTGGTGAAGGGGGCCGGCGTGCTGCCCGCACACAGGGCCTGGCTGGCGGCAATGCTACCGGCCACGATGGCGGGCGTCACGGCAATGGTGATGAAGTTGGAAAAGACCGGGGCGCAGGCGCTGCCCGCCGTGGCCCGGCGGCGGAAGTATGTGGTGGCCGTGAGCCGGCCCGGCGCATAGGTTAGTGCCCTAGCCCCATTGATGGAGGTCCAGGTTATATTATCCGCCGATGACTCCCATTGGTAGATAACCGTTCCGTTGCCGCCCGTCGCCGGCGTGGTGCTGGTGAGGGGCGCGGGCGTGGTTCCCGCGCACACGTTTTGGTTGGCCGCGACGCGTCCGGCCGTTAGAGCCGGGAGGATGGTGATGGCT
>JAYSZD010001005.1:0-1056 GCA_043738185.1 Hymenobacter sp.
ACGATGATACAACGGGTTATGCCTCGGGCCGCAGTGCGGCCAGCTGCTGAATCAGCTCTTTTTCCGGCGCGGTCAGGTGCTGGGGCAGCGCCAGGGTGAGGCGCAGGTAAAGGTCGCCAAACTCCCCGGACTTTTGGTAGACGGGAAAGCCCTTGCCGCGCAGGCGCAGGCGGGTACCGTTCTGGGTTTCGGGCTTGAGCTTGATTTTCACGGAGCCGCTCAGGGTTTCCACGGTGTGCTCGCCGCCCAGCAGCGCCTTGTAGATGCTCACGGGCACGTCCTGGGTCAGGTCGTTGCCGGTGCGGGCGTAGCGGGCGTCGGGCTGCAGGCGGAAGGTGATAAGCAGCGAGCCGTTGGGGCCGCCGTTGCGGCCGGTCCCGCCCTGGTCCCGCAGCCGAATAGTTTGCCCGTCGGCTACACCGGGCTGAATGGTGAGGCGCAGGTTTTTGCCATTCACCGTCACCGTACGGGGGCCGCCCTGATAGGCTTCGGCTAGCGTCAGCTCCAGCTCGGCCTGGTAATCGGAGCCGGCACCGGGGCGGCGGCTGCCCGCTCGCCCGCCACCCGCACTGCCGAAGAGCGAGCCGAAAAAGTCCGAAAAATCCTCGCCCTCGCCAAACGGATTACCGCCGCCGCCGCCCTGCGCGTACTGGCTCCAGTCGAAGCCAGCACCAGGCTGGCCGCCGGGGCCAGCGCCGCCGGGCTGCTGCTGGTAGCGCTGCCAGTCGGCCCCGAACTGGTCGTATTTCTGGCGTTTTTCGGGGTCACTGAGCACTTCGTTCGCCTCATTCAGGTCTTTGAACTTCCGTTCGGCCTCCTGGTCGTCCGGGTTCACGTCGGGATGGTGCTGACGGGCCAGCTTGCGGTAGGCCTTTTTGATTTGCTCGGGTGTAGCGCTTTTTTCTACGCCCAGCACCTTGTAGTAATCTTTGTAATCCACGACTTACTTTTTTTAAGTGCTTCTGGTCGTTGCGCAGCTTGTCCGATTCTTCGCGCCAGCTAATTTTTCACCTACTTCCCTCCTTTTTACGAGAAGTCTGCATTTGCTACCGAATT
>JAYSZD010001006.1:0-1055 GCA_043738185.1 Hymenobacter sp.
ACGTGACGGGTTCCGACGACGAGATTTTTGAGCCCGCCAAAGGCCGCCTGGCCGCCGCCGGCCTGCTGCCCGCCCAGGAAGGCTGGGACGCCGCCCGCATCACGCCCGACCTCGATGCCGTGATTGTGGGCATGCACGCCCGCCCCGACAACCCCGAGCTGCTCCGGGCACAGGCGCTGGGCCTCAAAATCTATTCCTTCCCCGAGTACATCTACGAAGCCAGCCGCGACAAGCAGCGCATCGTCATCGGCGGCTCGCACGGTAAAACCAGCATCACGGCCTGCATCCTGCACGTGCTGCGCTACCACGGCCGCTTGTTCGACTACGCGGTGGGCGCGCAGCTGGCGGGGTTCGACCTGATGGTGCAGCTCACCGACGAGGCGCCCATCATCATCATCGAAGGCGACGAATACCTGGCCTCGCCGGTGGACCGGCGGCCCAAGTTTCACCTCTACCAGCATCACATCGGCGTGATTTCCGGCATCAGCTGGGACCATATCAACGTGTTTCCCACCGAGGAAAACTACCGCGAGCAGTTCCGCATTTTTGCCGATATGACGCCCAAGGCCGGCGTGCTCATCTACGACCGCGACGACGAGCAAACCCAGCTCATTGCCGTGCCCAGCAATCCCGACGTTACCTACGTGGGCTACGGCCCGCATGAGCACGTTATCCGCGACGGTAAAACCTTTCTGCTCAATAAGAAGGACGAGGAAGTCGCCATTCAGGTGTTTGGCGAGCATAACCTGCGCAACATCTCGGCGGCCAAGGAGGTCTGCAAGCAGCTGGGCATCAAGGGCAAGGATTTCTTCAGGGCCATTGCCTCGTTTCCCGGCGCGGCGCGGCGGCTGGAACTGGTGCGCGAAGGCGCCACGTCGGTGGTGTACAAGGACTTTGCCCACGCCCCCAGCAAGCTCAAGGCCACGGCCACGGCCTTGAAAAAGCAGTTCCCGCAGCGGCGCCTGGTGGCTTGTCTGGAGCTGCACACCTTCAGCAGCCTCAACCCCGACTTCCTGCCCCAATACGCGCACTGCTTCGATGCGCCCGACGTGGCC
>JAYSZD010001007.1:0-1055 GCA_043738185.1 Hymenobacter sp.
TGAAGGCGTCCTCCACCTGGCCCTGGGTGCTCTTGGTGAGGCCCGAGCGGCCCTGGGGAAAGATGGCCAGCAGGTCGGGGCTGCCCTCGTCGTAGGCGGGAATGATGACCTTGCGCTCCACCTTTTTCACGTAGGCCTTGAAGTCGGCCAGAGCCTGGGCCAGGGTGGTAGTGGCGGCCTGGCTTTCGCCCGAGAGCTGGCCGGTGTGGGCCACGCGGTAGTCGGTGAGGGCCACGTCGAGAGGGTCGGCCACGGCTTTAAACTTGTCCTTGCCCTCCTGCTGCAAGGCCTGCAGGGTGAAGGCGGCCATGTCGGCAAACTGGTTGCGGTTGAGGCGCAGGTTGGCGAAGAAATTCTCGAACCGGGCGGCGTATTTGGGCTGGGCCATGCGGTAGATGGGGTTTAGGTGAAGTGAGGGCAAAAGGTAGGGCGGATTTTTGGGTTGGCACCCGGTCACCTCACCCCCTGACCCCCTCTTTTTTGGAGAGGGGGTCAGGGGGTGAGGTTTTCGAGGGACGACTCCTGCGCCAGACGCAGCTTGCTGTGCTTGCGGCCGTAGCCGTAGTAGATAATCATGCCCAGCGCCAGCCACACCAGCAGCCGCAGCCAGGTTTCCCAGGGCAGCGAAACCATCATCACGAGGCACACCACAATGCCCAGAATGGGCACCACCGGCACCCACGGCGTGCGGAACGGCCGCGGCGCATCGGGGTTGGTGCGCCGCATGATGAGCACGCCGAGGCACACCATCACGAAAGCCAGCAGCGTGCCAATGCTCGTCATTTCGCCCACCACGGCAATGGGCACGAAGCCCGCAAACAGCGCAATGAACGCGCCCAGCAGCAGGCTCGACTGCGCCGGCGTGTTGAAGCGCGGGTGCAGGCGCGAGAACACCGGCGGCAGCAGCCCGTCCTTCGACATCGAGAAAAACACCCGCGACTGCCCCAGCAAATCCACCAATATCACCGACGTGTAGCCGATGAGAATGGCCAGAATCACGGCCGACGACAGCCAGGCGTAGGGCGTTTTTTCGATGGCAATGGCCACCGGCGCGG
>JAYSZD010001008.1:0-6588 GCA_043738185.1 Hymenobacter sp.
GCAACTTCACGGCTCAGTACTTCCTGCAATCTGATACTGCTCAACTCCTCCATCATCGATGACAATGAGATGGTGATTTTTGGAAACCTCGACCTGTCATTGGGCGGGGCCAACAATACGCTCTGTGGTAGCGGCAAGGTGGCCATCAGGGGCTGCGTTTTTGGGGGCAACGGCGCGTCCAATCGTATTGTTTCGAATTGTGCCGGTGCGCTGGCAGTGCCGATTATCTGTGCGCAACAGCAGGCAGCCATCGGCTGCGCAGGTCCTGTCGCTGCCACTAATGCTTCAGAATCGGCCTGTGACGCGCTGGTAACTACTTCGGGAGCAGGGTGTTTGCCTTTTGGTCCACTGCCCGTAGAACTTGTTTCCTTCACGGCAGAGTTGACCGCCCGGCAAACGGTGTCGCTGCGCTGGGCTACGGCTTCCGAAACGAACAACGAGAGCTTCATGGTGGAGCGCTCTGGCAATGGCAAAATCTTCCGGAGCATTCAGACGCTGGCTGGGGCCGGTACCGTGCAGGGCCGCACCTACTACGCCATGACCGACGAGCAGCCGCTGTCCGGTACGAGCTACTACCGCCTGCGGCAGACTGATTTGGACGGTACCGCCACTTTTTCGCCAGTGCGAACCGTGACGTTGGAAGGCGCCAGCCGCAACCGGCTGGTGGTTTACCCCGGTCGCACGTCTCAGGAATGGGTCGTCAGCAGCACCCTGCCCGCAGAACTGCTAGAGGGCGTGGCTAGCGTTCATGTGCTGGACGCTGTGGGTCGTGTGCAAACTGTAAGCAGCACCGTCGATGACACCCAAACCGGTCGTTGGAGACTCGACCTGTCTGCCTTACCAACGGGCCTCTACATCGTCCGGCTGCTGACGGGTTCTGGGACTTTTAGCCAGCGCATCGCCAAATAAAGGCCCAACTAACAGCCGAAAGATGCTTATCACGACGACGCCTGTCTTTTATTTGAGACAGGCGTCGTTGTGACTGAATACATGCAGCAATGAAGCGGGCTAGGCATGAAGTGTGGCGTTTTTTAGCTTTGCTGCAAAGCCCGGCGGTAGCAGCTTGCTAGGACCTGGTAGGTGTGCGCGGGAGCAAATTTTTCGCGCACAAAAAGGCGGCTGGCCACCGAAAAACGGCGCCGCAGCGCGGCATCGCCGGCCAGCTGGAGCATGGCGGCGGCCATGGCCTTCACGTCGCGGTTGGGCACGAGCAGCCCCGACTTGCCGGCCTCGAACAGCTCCGCCGGGCCGCCGCAGTCGGTGGCAATGAGGGGCACGCCGTAGTAGAGCGCGTCGAGGCAGGTGAGGGAGAAGGATTCGGCCTCGGAGAAATTCAGAACGATGTCGTGGCTCTTCATGGCCGATTCCGTATCGGCCGCGAAACCGTCAAAATCAATGGCTTCCGACAAACCAGCAGCCTGGGCCGTAGCTTCCAGCTCCTGCCGAAACTCCTGGTTCTTGGCCATGCCCATATCGCCGCCCACGAAACGCAGGCGCAGGTAGGGATTTTGGTTATGAGCGATTTGGAAAGCCTCCAGGGCAAAGTTCTGGCCCTTGCCGCGGATGTAGTTGCTCAGGTACAGCAGCTCAATGGGGCCGTCGTTTGTGGGATTTGGCGTGTGGGGCGGCTGCGTTTCGCCGCGGGCGGGCAGCGGGTCGTACACCGTGTGGACCCGGCCGTTAGTTGGGGTGAAATACGACCGCACTGCTTCCGACACGCACAGCACCTGATGGGCGCCGTGCTCGGCCAGCCACTTCCACACCCGTGCGAAGGACTGCGGCAGCGTTTGGGGCAAAAAGCGGACGTGCACGATTACCGGCAGCCGGCCCAGGCTAAAAAAGCGGGCCACGTAGCCAGTCAGGTTGTAAAAGTCGTTGAGGTGCAACAGGCCCGCCCCGCGCCGGCGGGCCAGCTGGTGCAGCCGCCAGCCGTTGAGCAGCAGCATGGGCAGGTACCGCAGCAGGTCGGCTTTGCGGCGGCTGATTTCCACGAACGGCAGCTCGTGCACCACGTAGCCGTCGGCTTCGAGCACCGTCCGGCCCGTGCTGCCGGTGGGCAGCACGTACTCAAACGCCAGGTCGGGCCGGAGCGGCCCCGTGGCGTGGCGAATGGCATTGAGCGCGCCCGTCACGGCCCGCGAATTATCCACCACCAAAATCGTGTGCCTGGCTTTAATCACGACAAACTTCCTTTAGCAGTTGCAGCCACTGGCCAAAAATGCGCTCCCGGGTGAAGTCCTGCATGCGCGCACGGGCCAGCTGGCCCAGCCGGGCCTGTTCGGGGGCGTTGCCCAGCAGCGTGGTTAGCGCGGTGGTCCAGGCGGCCTGGTCGGCCGCCGCCGTGGCCGGACTGGTGAGCATGGGTAGCAACGTGCCAAACTCGCCGGGCTCGGCCCGGCGCAGGGGCGATGCCGGGGTGGCGGTGGCCGGGGCCAGCATCTCGCGCGGGCCGGTGGGGCAGTCGGTGCTCAGCACGGGCAGGCCGCAAATCATGGCTTCGCCCAGGGCCATGGGAAATCCTTCCCAGGCCGACGGAAAAACAAAAGCCGTGGCCGGCCGCAGGTATTTGAAGGGGTTTTGCTGCAAGCCAAGGAAATAGACGTCGAAATCGGGTGTGAGTCCGGCGGCATTTTCCCAGGCCGCGAACACGCGCAGGCCGAGCCCGCGCGCGTGGGCCGTGAGCTCCGCGCGCAATTCGCCGTCGCCCACAAACACCAGTTTGGCCGGCTGCTGGCGCAGCACCGCCGCGAAGATGTCGAGCAGCGGCGCCTGGTTTTTTTGAATGGTGAGCCGGCCCGACGTCACCAGCACGGGCGCGGCGGCGTACACGGCAGCTTCGGCGGCCGAAAGGGGCTCCTGGCTTTTGGCCTCGATTTGCGGAACGTCGAAGAAATTATTAATCGTGAGCAGCTTTTCCGGCTTTACCCCAAACCCGTTGATGAGCTCGGGCATGATGTCGCGGCTCACCGTCACAATCCGGTCGGCGCGGTTGTAGAGCAGGGGCATGAGCACGGCTTTGCGCAGCCAGCCCACTGGGCCCTTGATGTTGGCATCGTGCAGCTTGGAGCCGTGCACGCAGAGGATGGTTTTGCCGGGGCCACCGCTCAGTAAATTCACGTAGTCGGCGCCTTCCAGGTGGCTGATGCAGGCCGCGGGCCGCAGGCGCTCGCGCAACTGGCGCAGGCCCGCAATGCGCCGCCGGAAGTTGGTGAGCTTGGCCGCTACGCCGCCGCCGCCGCTCACCTCCAGGCTTTGCACCGGGTTGCCGCTGGGGTAGAGGTCGCCACCCTCCAGGTTGAACACGGCTTCCGTGACGGCGTAGTGCTTGGCCAGCTCCACGCTGTGGTCGTGGAACACCCGTTGGGCGCCGCCCAGGCCCAGGTTGGGAATCAGTAATACTAATGGTTGCATAGGAGAAGAAAGGGAGGGCGGCAAAAAAGGCGCTTTTGTGTGTTTACGCCAGGTAGCAAGAACCCAGGGCTAGCGCCGTATCGCGGCTACGGAATGCACAGCTTACGGCTTCAAATGAGTAGGTTGCAGTAGCCAAATTCATTGCTTTTCTAGTTCGCGTTGAATGGTTTGGCGTCTACGAAGCGCATGTTGTTCCGGGTTTCCAGCCGGGCTTTATCCCTTTTTTTGAGGTAGTTAAACAGAATGGGGAATTTGGTTCGGCGCACGAAAGCGGCCACGCCGCCTATTACGTCCTTGGCCACTTGGCGGGTAGTGGACGTTTTGATGGAGTTGTAGTTCAGGGTGCTGCGAAACTCCGCGTCATGCGTCTTTATCGGATACAGGCATCGGAATGAAGTAAAAGCACCCTGCCGGTAGTGTTCGCCCCAATAGTCGGCCGCTACCCGAACCGGGATAATTGCGGCCGATAGTTTGGCCGCCGCTGCGGGGGTTATCACGTAAGCCATGGCCGAGCCCAGGTTGCGCAGATTGGCCGGGTAAAACAGGCTGCTCTCCTCATCCAGCTTTTGGGCCCGTTGCCGGCTGATTTCCACCGGCGTGCCAAAGTGGCTGTAGTAGTGCATCGATATCACTTCCTCACTGGCAATGTTTTGCTCAATCAGGGCCAGTAGCTTTTTGATATTATCGGGCAGTCGGGCATCGTCTTCGAGAACCAGGCCCATCTTGGCGTTGCTAGCCGCGATAAGCCGGCTCACTTTCGCGTGGGAGAGGGCGCAGGCCAGCACGCCATTGGTCAAATAGGGGTTGGCCGCAACTGCCGCCGGGTCTACGAATTCCGCATACTCGGCGGGCGTCATTTCCTGGTAGTCTACCGCGTCCACGATTTCATATTCCAGCCCCAAAAGCGTGAGTTGCTTCTGCATGTAGGCACGTCGTTCGGTGGCACGACGTAGGCTTATGACGTATACTTTCATGAAAGCGGAGGGGTATAACGGCCGCAATTGCCAGTTGATAAGCGCGCGGGGTGCTTTGCTTTAACAGACAAAAGTAAGTGGCAGCAAAGCACTCCTTGTTCTGGGCCGGCCCGGCACCGGCTGCCGTGGCCCCAGCCAGGGTGCCGGGCGAGGGCGTCCGCATCACATTTCAGGCTGAAGCCGGAGCAAGGTTGGAAACCGGCGGATTGCCGGAAGTACGGATGCCAATTCTGGTGCGAAAGCGCAATCAGTGGGTAACGGTTCCGTAGGCTATAAAAGTTGCCGCCTCTTGAATTGCGAGGAGCCGGGTCTGCCACTCGTTGAAGGAGGATTTAATCTGATTCAACACAATCGTTTGTGTTGAATCAGATTAAATTTCATATAATTGTTAAATAATCAGATTAAAAACATCTTATCAGCAAGTGTTGCTTGTTTTTCTGGTTATCAATCGTTTGTTTTTTGTATTCATCATTTCCTAAAACAGCATGACAAAATCCTTACTTTTCGGCTCTGTGTTAACCATTTTCCTGGCGGGCACTGCAACTTCTGCCTGGGCCCAGGGAGCCATCGTGAACGGCGGCACTTATAAAATGACGCATTATGGCGTGTTGTCCGGCAACACCACCCCAGGCGCTGACCCCAACCTGCCGCTGTGCCTGGACGTGGACGGCAACCTGGACATTGCCGGCACCAGCATTGGGCAGTGGGTTGATAATGGCAACGATGCCCAGCGTTTCATCTTCGAGCTACAAACCGATGGCTCGTACAAGCTGCGTCACAAAGGCACCCAGATGTATGTGCAGTCCGTGGCCCTCAGCAAAACGGCGGGTGCCCAAATCGAACAGAATGTGCTCCTGACGACCGGTGATGACAGCCAGCGCTGGCTCATCACCGACCCCAACAGCAACGGGCGCTATAAATTCACGCTGAAAAATTCGGCCAATGCGGCGGGTGTCCCGCAAGTGCTCGAAATTGGTTTTGCCAGCAATGCTCCCGGTGCCCGCGTCAACCTTTGGGATGACAACGGTTTCGAGCCGGCTCAGCGCTGGGAGCTTACCCTCATCGCGACGGCCACAGCTACCAGAGCCGCCAACAACGCCGCCCTCAAAACAGAGGCTTACCCCAACCCCGCGGGCCCCGGCCAGCGCGTTGCCCTGCGAGTGGAGGCCACCCGAGCCGGCGCGGCCGAAATCGAGGTGCTGGACGTATTGGGCAAGAAAATCCACAGCCAGTCCGACGTTTTGAAAGCGGGTAGCAGCGTGGTATCGCTTCGGGGCCCGCAGCTGGCGGCCGGCTTGTATGTGGTGCGCGTGCACCAGGGCGAGTTCACGCAGCAAACCCGCCTGGTGCAGCAATAAGGCGCTGCTAAGGACCGGTCGCTCCGCCGATTTCAGCTAGTTAAAAAAATAGCGTGACGAAAATAGCGGAAGGAATTCGGCCTCTTGTTCCGCAGCAACCCCAGCCACAACAGGCTGGGGTTTTTTGTTGCCCGTTGTTCAACGAAAAAGCGGCTGGTATCGCCGTCGTAGTTTCAGAAGTGCCTTGCGAAGCAACTGGTATGTAATAGGTTACTCTTTTGGCGGGTTCCTGATGCATGCACTCCTTGCCCGTTCGTTTGGGCTGGTGCCGCCGTGTCTCGCTGAGCAACCCAAGACCTCACGCAGCGCTCCATCCCCACTACAAAGCAGAAAGCGCCGTCTGCAATTGCAGACGGCGCTTTCTGGGCACTTAAAACGAGGCTTGCTATTCCACAACCAAGCGCTTGTTCACGGTGCCTTGCTCGGTTTGCAGGCGCAGCGTGTACACGCCACGGGCTACTCCGTTCAGCGACAGGGTGCGGGCCTGCGAGCCGGCGGCCAGCGTGCTGCGCAGTACCGTCTGGCCCAGGGCGTTTATCAGCTGCACTTCCGTGGCCTGGCGGGCCAGGTTGGCAGGCAGACCGATGGATACGGCGCCACGGGCCGGGTTCGGGAACACCGACACCTGCTGGCCCAGGGCCGCCGGGGCGTTAGCCAGCACCGTCTGCTGGGTGAGCAGCAGGGTGAAGCGTCCAGCCACTGTGCCCGCTGCTGTAAGCTGGAAGGAATACTCGGGCTGAGTGGCCAAGTCGATGCGGGCACCGGTCAGGGCATCGCGCAGGAAGGCAAACGTGCCCGTGGGCAGGCGCAGCAGCTCGGCGGCGCGCAGCGTGTAAGTACCGGCC
>JAYSZD010001009.1:0-18750 GCA_043738185.1 Hymenobacter sp.
CTCTGTTTCTTCGCGGATGATGGCCGCGTCCGTCAGTAAGGATTCTTGCGTGTGCATGACTTATTCGAAAACAGGCGCGTAGGTTTCGTCGAAGATGCCGGCTTCGGGCACCACCACGGGCGCGGTGGAAGCGGAGTCGTTGTCAGTGTTGATGCGCTGGCCACTGCTTTGGAAGTAGCCTGACAGTTCAGGCTGGGCTACCAGTGAGGGAGGAATGCTCAGTACCTGACCGGGCAACAATGCATCCGTGATAGCCAAGCCGTTCGCGGCAGCCAAATCAAATAGGGCCGCTACCGTGCCCAATTCCTGTATGGCCACATCCATTAGGCTCTGGCCTTCGGTTATGATAGTGGTCTTATTCATAGCGGCGGGCTTTAATAGTGAGCTGGCGTTCTGTACTCAGGGTTACCTGACTCTCCGCAAAGCCATCAACTTCGAGCTGGGTGCTCAGTTCGCGGGCAAATTCAGTGCGGTTGATTTCGTTGCGAGTGCGGCGCACTACCCCGAAACCGGTCAGCGGCGAAGCGCGCCAGTCGCCCTGGTTGGTGCGCAGCACCAGGCCCACTTCCTGCTCTGCCGAATCGTTCAGGGAGAAGTCGCCATTCTGAATCAGTAAGTCATCTTGCTCATCCAGGGAAATATCTTTAGCCATGCGTCACGTTGGGATTGGCCAGCTCAACAGCCAGCGTGGGAGATATGAGCGGGTTCAGCGCCAGGTTCAGCACCGTGGGCACCGGGGCGGTGGGCGGCCCCCAGAAGTGCTGGTGGCTGTTGAGCTGCTCTTCCAACTTGTTCAGTTTCTTCACCACTTCCTCCACCTTCACCAAGCCACTGAATTGCTCCCCGTTCAGCAAGAGCTTGCCCGCTGCGGTCAGCTCCAGGTACACGCCGTTGTCGGCCTGAATCCGCCACGATTCAATGTCGCTGAGCTGGCTCACGAATAGCATGGTGTCTACCCCGTCCAGCACCACGATGCTCACTTGGCTGCCGACAACCGGGTAAGCCAGGATACCCCGGCCATTTCCATCGGCTACCACGGCCTTCAGCCGGACGTTGAAGTAATCGATGTCCTCCTTCAGCCCGGTGGCCACGATGGTGCCGGCTTGCTTGTTCACGCTTTTCACCGTGGCCTGCAAGGCGCCGTCTATCATCATTTCGCGCACCATGCCGCGCAGGGCCTCACGTATTTCAGCCTTGAAGTCCATAGAGAGAAGCGGCAGAGCCCAACGTGATTTCCTGGCGGTAGCCGCCAGCATTAAAAGTTTTGGCGGTGGCGTCAATAAAGAAGTCGCCGTCGCGTTCCGGGTACTCGCTGGAGGTAAGGCCCACCAGCTCCCCGTGCCGCACCGAGGGAATGCCGTAGCTGGTGAAGCTGCCCTTGTAGCCACTCACCTTCAACTTGTCCACGTCGCGTTGGGCGCGGGCCTTTAGATCGGCTTCGGAGTCGAGGTTGAAATACTGGAGCGTCCGCTTCTCCGCATCCAGCGCCGTCACATCGCCCACCGTCACCTTCAGGTCCTTGCCTTTGAGCTGGTGGCTGGTGGCTTCCACTATCACCTTCAGGTCATCGCGGTCGCGGTACTCCAGTTGGTCGGCCAGCACCCCGCGCAACCCGCTTTGCTGGAAGCTGAAGGCCGTTTTGGTGGTGGTGTCGCTGTCGCGGTACACCTTGCCACAATACAAGGTGCCATCGCGGAAGTAGCTCACGAATCCGTACTGCTCCTTCAGCTTTTCCAGCACCTTGGCCACGGTCACGTTGGCAGCTTTAAAATGCCCCAGGTCGGTATCAAGGGCATTGATTTTGGTATCAGGCGGGCAGATGTCGCGGAGCAGCTGGGGCAGCCGCACCGAAGGGTAGCTGCATTTGGCCGGGTAGCGCTTGAGCTGGTACATGGCATCTTCGCAACTGATGAGGATGGGAACACCCGGCCGCACATCGGTCACAAACCCCGTGAATTCCTGGTGGTAGGTTTGGTCGTAGCCCAGCTCGATAATGATGGGGTCGCCGCGCTTCACCCACTCCTTAATCGCCACCTGCTGTTCCTGAAACAGCCAGCGGCCCGCCACTTCCAGCGTGGCCGTGCTGGTGAGGTTGCGCCAGGAGCTTTCCACCTTCACGCTCACCACCTGACGCAAGGGAAAGGCA
This sequence comes from Hymenobacter sp., assembly GCA_043738185.1. GTDB lineage: Bacteria > Bacteroidota > Bacteroidia > Cytophagales > Hymenobacteraceae > Hymenobacter. Next base: position 2,147 of record JAYSZD010001009.1, read on the forward strand.
GGACGGGCGGGGCCACTGGCGCGGGCCGCTTCGGGAAAAATGATGTTGGCCACGAGTACGAAAAGCATCTTAGCGGGTGGGTTTGGGGGCGGGGCGGGAGTTGACCGAAAACATGAAGCCGTAGTTCCGCCAGAATTCCGACCACTCATCCGCGGCCTTCTTTTCGTTGGCCAACTGAGCTGACCGCAGCCGGTCCTGCTCATTGCGCACCTCCTTCAGGCCGTTTTCCATGTTCTCCATCCGCAGGTTGTTGGTGCCGATGTAGACCTGAAAGCGTTGGTTGTCCACCATAATCTGATTTAGACTGAAGTAGCTCTGCACCACGAAAAAGCCGATAATGGTGAGCAAGGCCGGAATGATGAGGCCCTGAATCTTGACCATGTACTTATTGATGCCTTGGTCAATGGCATCCTCATGCGGCGTTTCGGTAGACTGGCTCACGTTGGAAACTGGTTATTCTTAATGGATAGAACTAAGTCTTCGTCGGACACGCAGGTAAACTGGAAGGGAACCACGTTGGGCATGCCCGCCACCTTGCCGATGTTGCAGTCCATTATCACCAGTTGCTTAATGCCTATAAATCCGAACATTTCCCCGCTCACCTTAATCGAGTCGGCTATTTTCTCCCAGCTCAGCATTTCCCGAAGCTGCCCGGCCGGAAAGTAATTGGGCTGTCCATCCAGGATGAGGCCGCGGATGACGACGCTCCAGTCCTGAAAAGCCCACAGCTCCTTGGTCGAGCTGGTGGCCGCGTTGGGGCTGGAGGTGGTGACGGTTTTGCCACGCTTGAATTCGGCCGTAGCCGTGGCCGGCAACTGCCAGCCCGCGTAGGTGGCCTTCACCACTTGACCCTGCTGAGCGCCTTTGCCCAGTTGTTTGTACTCCCCACCCAGAAAGGTGATGGGCTGGAAAATGGGCGTACCCAGGTAGCTCAGCTCATCGCCCTGCACCAAGGCCACGGCGTTGATGCCGGTGAAGTCAAGCTTGGGCTGCGCGACAATTGCGCTGCTACCAGCTGGCACCTGGAAGCCATTGCCCAGCGCCGTATCCAGCTTACCCAAGGCCACATCGCGCACGCCATCCAGCCGCCCTAGCACCTTCGAAGCCAGGTCGGGAAAAGCTTGGCGGTACAGCGTATCAAGATTGTAGTTCAGCTCAGCCATTGCTCAGAATAATTTCAGCGTCTCTGACCGAGCCCACCAGGATGGATGCCACTTGTTTGCCTAGTTCGTCCAGGCTCCGTTCGGGGGCGCCGCTGGCGTGAATGTTGGCCTCCACCTTATCGATGCGGATGCTCACGATGCGGGACTTGCTTTTGTCGCCTTCGATTTCGGTGCCTTTGTTTTGCTTGGCCAGCGCCGCACTGGCCGCGTTGGCCCCGGCGGCATTGGGGTCCTTCGTAGGCCCCAGGCCCTCGTAGGGGTTTTTCGGGATGGATATCGTGTCCCCGAACACCCCTTTGAAAAAGCCTTTGATGCCCTTGAAAAAGCCGGTTATCTTATCCCAGACTTTATCTACCCACTTAATAAACTCATCGCCCAGCACCTCTGAGAATGCCGCCTTCAGCTCATCCCAGTAGGCAATGACCACTGCTACGGCCGCGCCCACGGCCACCAGGCCCACGATGAAGAGGCCAATCGGGTTGGCCAGCATCGCCAGGTTCAGGCCGTACTGGGCAGCGGTGGCACTCACCATGCCCACCACGAAACTGCCGACCGCCGATATCCCCGTGAACACCAGCCCGGCCCCGGCCTTCATCGCGTTCCACCCCATGCTTAGCAGCTGGAGCCCGAACCCTTTGGCGCCGCCCTCGCCCACGCGGAAAGCATTCACCAGCCCGCCCGCGCCGCTCTTCACCACGTCGAAGGCCGGACCCAGCCGGGCCGTGGTATCGAGCGCGCCCACGGTGCCCTGAATGAAGGGCAAGTAGTTTTTGGTGGCGTCGAACAAGCTGATGCCCCAGTCCTTCAGCCGCGCCCCGGCCCGGCTCATCTTCTCATCATAGGTATCCATGATGGGCTTCGCCGCGTTGATGGCCGCGTTGTGGTCGTTCAGCTTGGGCACCAAGTCATCGTAGTAGCCGATGTTGTTCAGCAGCGTATCCGCCACCACCACGTTTTCGGTGCCGAACATCTGAGCAGTCAGCGTGGCATCGCCCTGAATTTTCTTCAGCTCCTTCAAGCGCAAGGAGAAATCCTTGGTCGGGTCCGACACCAGCTTCATGTCCACGCCCAGGGCTTTCAGCTTCTGCACGGCTTCTTTGGGTAGGATGTCGGTGCCTGCCAGCTTCAGCAGCACGTTCCGCAAGCCCACGCCCGCCTCGCTGCCCATCTTGCCGCTCTTGGCAATGGTCTGGATGAGGGCGTTGGTCTGGGCGAAGTTCAGGCCCGCCTTCACCGCCGAGCTGCCCGACTGCTCCAGCGCTTGGCTCACCTTGCCCACGTCCATGCTGCCGTTGTTCATGCCTGCCGCCATGATGTTGGTGTATTCGTGCATCTTCCGGGCCGATTCAATCGGGTCCTTCAGGTTCACGCCAAACTGAAGCAGGGAAGTACTCAGGGCTTCGGTGGCCCCCACCGCGTCGTTCTTCATCAGCTTGCTCAGCACCATCACGTCGGTGCCCATCGCGCCTAGGGCTTGACCGTTGCTGGCCACGTCCGGCCCCAGCCGGTTTATGAGGCCGTTGTACACGCCCACGGCATCGGCTGCTTCACCCCCGAAAATCTTGGCCTGCTCACGGGCTGCCATGCCCAGCTCTGCCAGCTCCTTGCCCTTGATGCCCGTCACCGACTCCAGCTCCCCCAGGCCCGCATTGAAACGCCGGCCCGGTGCAATAGCGCTTTCCAGCTCCTGGCCCACCGACTGGATGGCCTGGCTCAGCTGGTTGTAGGCAAATGCCTTGCCCGCCATGCCGCCCGTGGTGCCAATCAAGCCGGCTATCTTGCTGGTGGTCGAAGTTGCAACGCCCGAAATGCTTTTCATGGGGCCGCTCACCATGTCCACCAGCCGCATGATGAAGCTTGCTTCTTTATCGGATGACATCGGATGTAAGGCTGATTAGTTGGTTGGGGAAAAGGCTTCGTTCACGACCTGGCGCATCACGCCCAGCATCAGTTCCCGTTTCTGTTCGCGGACAAAGAGGTAGTCGTACCACAGTTGCCAGTAGGCTTCATCGCTCAGGGATGAAGGTTCCACCTTATAATGAAACCGAAGGAGCGCATCAACCTTTCGGCTGTCTTGCACCCCTTCGGTTTCATCTATTTGAAGCGACTGGTGAAGATTCTCTAAATCTTTTTTTTAGCGTTCATCAATTCGGTGATGGCTTTGGCCAAACCGAAGTACATGTCATCGTCCGACTCCAGCTCCGCCACCGGGCCAGCCAGTACACAGGAGTTGATGAGCAAATCATTGCCCGCCATCAGTCCTTTCTTTTCGCTGGTTTCGGCCACAGCCTCAATCATCATCCGGCCGGGTTTTACAATGAGGAAGCAAGCGGGTTCGGCTGTTACTTCCGACTTGAACCGGACCTTTTGCACCTTGCTACGGTTGGTGCTATTGGCTTCGTGGGTGGAAATTTCGTCGGCAGTAAGGGTAGCGGGCTTCGTGGTATCGAGTGCCATTTTTGGGGGAATTAAATGAGTTTTAAATGCGGAGAAAGCAGTAGTGAAGGGCCGAAGCCCTACACGTTGTAATCGATGTGAGAAGGAATCAGCGTGTAATCGGTGATGATTTTGCCTTCGCCGTTCTTCACCTCGCGCCCGTTGTTTTTGAAAGAGCAGTTGCGGATGATGTCTTTGTAAGTGCGGCCCTTGAACTCGTAAGCCACCGTGATGTCGAAGTCCGGGATGTCCTGAATCCGGGTGCCAGCGGGCAGCTGGGTGATGATGGCCGTGGACTCTTCGAAGTAGAGGCCAATGCTGGCAGCGGCTGTGTAGTTGCCACGGGTTTTGCCGATGGGCATGTGGCCCGCGCCGTGCGCCACGCCGATGTCTTGCTCATCGGTGTACTTCACCGACTCAATGCCCTCCAGGTCGCGCCCAAATACGTTGGTGGTGATGCTGTTCCAGCCGGTGAGGGTGCCGAACTTGTTGATAATTTTAGGTCTGAGTGGCATGATGCGCTTAAGTCAGAGTGAACGGTTTGAGAGAAGCCGGCCCGCCTAGTTGGCGGCCGGGTTGATGGCGGCCACTTCCGCCTCCAGCTGGCGCAGCACCCCGACGCGCACGTAGTTGAGTGACATCTTCACCGTGCCCGTGCCCACCACGTCCTGGTTGGGCTCAATGCTGATGCGGGGCTCACCACTGATTTCGCGGTCGGCAGCCATCTGGCGCACGCCCCTGGCACCTTTCGACTCGTAGTAGCCAATCTGGCCACCCGAGAGAAAGCCCGTGTTGCTGTCCACTTCCACCTGTCCGCGCAGCAAGGGCAACAGCGCGGCCCGCAGGTAGCGAGTCGCCTTGTTCCACACCCCGTTGTCTTCAATGTAGGCGTAGTCGCTGGCTGCCTCGGTGCAAGTGTGGCTGTCGTTGAAGTACACCCCATCCAAGCCCTGGAAGCGACCGGCGTAGATGTAGCCCTTGTTCTTCAGCGCCACTTTGTCGGCACTGCTCAAGGCGCCATACCGGGTGCCGTTGCTGAGCGAAGCGCTCAGGAAGTAGCCCTTGGCCACGCTGGTAAGCGGGTAGGTTTCGGTGCCTTTAGCATCTTCCGGCTTGCGGTCCACGTCCACCGAGCCCAAACACTCGCTCACCTTGCGGATGCCGAGCATGCCCAGGGCCGAACCGATTTCGGCGTAGGGTTGCGCCGAAACAATGATGGGGTCACTGGCAATGAGCACGCTCACGTTCTCGCTGGCCAGCGCCCGCAAGCTGGGCAGCGTGGCCACGCTGGCGGTATCGCTCAGGATGCCGCCCAGCATCACGTTGTCCACGTACACCGCGTCCAGTGCCAGGGCGTCCACCAGGGCTTGCGCCTGGGGAATGGCCGTCAGCACATCGGTGAGCAGGCCGGTGGTGTAGTCGCCCGCCGCTGGCGCTGCTGCCAAGTTGAGCACCACGCCCGCCTTGCGGATTTCGCCGTTGGTGGCATCGTCTGCCAGCAGCTTGCGCAGGTAGTCCCCATCCGGGTCGCAGATGTCGGTGAGGGTAGCGGCCTGGGGCACCACCATCACATACAGGGTGCCGTCCGGGTTGTAGTGGAAGTAGCGCTTGATGTGGTGGTACACCAACACCGAGTTGTTGGCATCGTAGGCCGCGTTGATGCCCACCGCTTCCGCATCTTCCGGCTGGATGAGCTTTACAATCTGGCCAATGGCCAATAGGCTGGCGACGGCCACACCGCCCACTACCAAACCCGAAACGCCATCGGCGCTGGGGTTACGGCGGCCAAGGCGACCACGGGGCTTACTGGTTTGAGGGCCTGAAAATTCGTGCTGCATCGAAGTAGTTATTGGAAGCGGGTAAGAGATAGGCTTGTGGCCGTTTAGTTGGCATAAAGCGGCCGGGTATTAGCCGGCCGCTTCAATCCTTATTTGGTTGGGTCTGCTTCGCTGGATGCAGCAGCCTCAGTTGCCTTGGGCGCAGTAGTGGTTGCCTTGGGCTTGGGCGCAGCCTTAGGTTTGGGCGCAGCCTTGGGCTTGGTAGCCACGGCGATGCCATCGTTGGCTGGAGCGTCAATGGCTTTGCTGCTTCCCTCCACTGCGGCGGTTTTGCCAGCGGCCTGGGCGGCAGCTGCGGCTTCTACTGGGACTGCTACACCCGTAGCAGGCACGGTATTCTTCGAAGAGCGGGCCGCGATTTCAGCGGCTTCTTGCTGCTGCTTCAGCTCGTTGGCCTTGGCGTCGGTTTCGATGTGGTCCAAGATGTCATCCGAAACGGAACCCGTGCGACTGATTTCGTGGACCTCCAGCTTTTCCTGGCGGGCGTGGTTGCGGGCCGCATTGTGGGCGTCCGGCAAAAAGATGTTGCCATCCGCCGTGGCGAATACCTTATCGGCTTTCGGGTTGGCAGCAAGGGTTTCCTGGGCAAGGGCCGTCAGGGCGATAAGCGAAAGCAAGTTTCCCATGATGATGGAATTGAAGTTGAATGGATTGGAGAGGGATGGAAGCTGAGGTAAGCGGGGCCGGGCGCTAGAGCAGGCCGGGCCGGGCCTTGACACCGAGGCGAATGGCCAGCACCAACAGCAGGGCGCTCACCACGTAGGTGCTGAAGGTTCGGTAGTAGCCCCACCAGCGGTAATACCAATGTGTGTTGGTGGCTGGGGCGAACGTGTAAGCAGGTGGGCATTGGCCATAGAGCGTCACCACCTTCGTTACCGTGTCGTGGATAATCTGGGGCGGCACCTTCACGCGGGTATGCAGCTGCTGGCTTCCGCCTGGCACGGCGGCCGGGCTCTTCCAGATGCTCACCCGCGCCAAGCCCCCAGCACTCACCAAATGGATGGTGTCACCCACGGGCGCGGCAGCCAGGCTGTCCATGCTCATGGCAGAGCTGAGGCTATCGGCCTTGGTCGTAACCGTCACGGGCACCCGAACCGAATCAGTGACTGCGATGGTGGTGGGTGGACCTTGGGTGCCGTATTTGTCCTGACACTTCTTCAGGCTGACGCATCCCCCGAACATCAGTGAGAAGAGCAAAACGCCTACGGCACCCGTGGTTCCACCGCCTGGCATGGGCGGGTTGGGCAGCCCCAACAGGGTCACGCCCACCGCCATGCCAATTGCGGCATCTGTCCAGGTGGCTGCCTTCAGAAAGACACTCACCAGACAGGCAAAAATGACGAGATACCCCGCCAAGCTGGTAAGCCAGCCCTTGTTGATATTCTTGAAACTGAACATCTGGTAAAAAATTAAACGATTGCTAAACACTACTTGACCGAGGCCCACCAGGCGCGGGCGTCGAAACTGGGGCAAGCCTTGGTCACCCCTGGGAAGTCGCGGTGGCCGACCACTTCCGCATCCGGGTAGGTCTTGAGCCACCTCCGGATGATGCGGATTTGCTCCGCTATCTGGGCAGGTGTTCGGTTGTCGATTGGTTGGCCGTGGGCATCCACGCCGCCGATGTAGCTCAGATTGAGGGATTCCTTATTGTACCCCTTCACGCCGTTGCTGATTTCCCTGTCATCCAGCAGTCGCTTGCTCAAACCGTTGGCCGGAATAGCGATGTGATAGCCGGGTTTTATCCACTTCAGTATGTTTCGCCAGTAGTTCAGAATGCTCTGAATGCTGGTATTCTGAGGCGTTGCCGTGCAATGCAGCACGATGTATTTGATGGTCCGCATAGCTTAGAAGCAGGTGGCCCTGGTGCCGGCAGCCGCTACCCTCGCCCGTGCTTCATCTGAGCATGTGGGTCCTAGAGAGCAGCTTTCTCCAACGCCAGGGCCGGTTGCTTATCGACCGCTGATGATGGCCGTCTGCGAGCGCCGCGTGTAGGGTGCAGCCACACCATATACCTGGAAGCCGGCCACGCTGGAGCGGTTTTCAGGGTCCAGCGACGCATCGCGGAAGAACATCTGCGACGTGCCCAGGGCGCGGAAGCAGTCGGGTGCCGAGAACGCCACTGAGGCGGTGGAATCGGTGGACTGCGAAGCCGCACCGTACGCCACGCGGGTCTTCGTGGTGAAGTTGTAGCGCGGGGCATACAGGTCCTGGTGCAGCTCGAAGCCGTAGAGCATGGGCGCCACGCCACCCGTCACGATGTTCTGGAATTGGGTAGCCAGGAATGGATTGGTGGTGAGCGTGGCGGTGAGCAGGTCGCTGCTGTGTTCGCTGCTAAGCACCAACACGCGGCCAGCCTTGGGAATCTTGGCATCGTCAAACGCCTTGGCCAGGCGAATGAGGTCAGCCGGAATGAGCATCTTGCGGGTACCGTCAAGGGGGCCGGTGGTCACCAGGATGGGCAGTTCGGTGGTACCGGCCTGGGGCGCGATGGTGTAGAGGTTGTGCGCCCCCATCTGCTCTTCCAGCGTGCCTTTGTGCTGGGCAATCACCGAGCCCGGCTTATCGTAGGGCAGGCCGTACAGCTCATCCACGCTCACGCGGGTGTTCGTGGTGTCGTACTTGTTCAAGGCCAGCGGCAACCCGTTGTCTTCCCGCGTGGCGGTCGGAATCGGGTAAATCGTGTTGTTGATGAGCACGGTCGGGTCAGCGCCGATTTCGTTGAGGTGGATGACGTTGTTGCCAACGAACGAAGATTCGTCCTTCAGCTTAGCCAGCCAGGAGTGAGAAGCGCGAAGCTTATCGATGAGAACTGCCAAAAACAGTTCACGCATTACTACAGCCATGTGGTTGAAGCGTAAAAAATGTGGTAAGAAGTAGGTTAGCTGGGGGCTGTGGGTACTTCGGGGCTTAGCGCTTGCCTACCGTGGGGTAAGCGCTATTGATGAGCGTGCGGTACTTGGCCGGCTCCTTCTCTGCCATATTTTGCAGGTCGGCGGGGGCCTTGTCCATGTAGTCTTTCAGGGTCCAGGCGGCGCGGTCATCGACGGCACCGTTGCCGGTGCTATTGGTGGGTGCGCCCTGTTCCTTGTCGGGCACCAGCGTGGTGCTGGCCATCTGAGGCGCGGCAACGCCGTCCAACATCGTCTTCACGTCGTCGTAGTTGTTGGTGGCCATCGTGATGAAGGCGGCTTCCTGAGCAGCACTAATCTTCTTGGTGGCCACGGCGTTTTTTACCAGCAGCTCAGCGCGCTCCTTGGCGACTTTCTGAGCGGACTCCTTCAGCTCATTTTTGAGCCGTGCGATTTCGGTGGCGTTGGCCGCTACGGCATTTTCCACTTCGGCATCGGTGGCGTTGGCACTCAGGCCAAGCGAATTGACAAGCGCGAGCTTATTCATGGTTTGAGGTAAAATGGTTGGTTGAACTGTTGAGGCCAGCGCCGCCTGGTTGACAGCGGCTGGCACGTTTGCATAGCGGTATTTATTGAGCACTTCGGAAGTGCCTTCGGGCAGCTCAGCTGCTTCGCCCGTGATGCCCGTGATGAAGCCTTTCTCCTTGGCCTGGGCGGCATCCATCCAGGTAGTGGCGTCCATCATGGTGCCCACCTCTTCATCCGTCAGGCCCGTGCGCTTCACGTAGATGGCGATGGCCGCTTTGCGGATGTTGCCGTAGAGCTGGAGCGCCGACTTGAATTCGGTTTCGCCCCCGTCCACCACCAGCCGTGGGTTGTGAATCATGTACTGGCCGTTGGCCGCCATTTCGATGCCGTCTGAGAACGCGCATGCTATGGTAGTGCCGGCACTGGCGACCAACGCGCCCAGTACAGCCGTCTTCTTTCCTGGGAAGGCGGTTAGTTGATTGTAGATTTCATTGGCTTCCCACATGGAGCCGCCGCCCGTGTTGATGTAGCCACGCAGCTCGGTGACCCCCGCCGCCCGCAGCTCTGCGAGCATCCGGGTAAAGTCATCGGCCCCGTTGCTGTACCAATTGATGTCGCCAATAATGCGGATGTCGGCAACACCTCCTTCGTTGGTGACTTCATACCCGTGCTTTTTGAATGTGAGCTTGCTCATAGGACTGCAAAGCTGGCAGCTCAAACCCGGCCTAAAAAATTGGAAATCAATGCTTGGGGTCATTCACCCCAAGCATTGTAGTGATTCGCCCCAATGCTTGATTAGGCCCTTATGCCCCCTGCCTTGCCCCCTTCATCTTTGTATGAATAAGCACCACTTCGCGGGACACTTACCCCCGGTTAAGGTCGCTTTTAAGCACACCGATATGGCCAATACCAAAGACAAAGAGCGTACCCTAGCCCAGGCTTTGTACCAGTCCGGGCAGTACACCCAGAAGCAAATAGCCAGCATGGTGGGCGTGACCGAGAAGACCATCGGCATCTGGGTGGAGGGGGGGCACTGGGAAAAGTTGCGGGCCGCTGGTCAGTCCACCGTGTCGCAGGTGGTGAGCAACCTTATCGAAATCCAGAAGGCCCGCACCGAGCAAATCCTAGATGAGGTGCGGGGTGGTTCGAAGGATAAGTTCGGGGATGAGATGCTGAAGATGGCCAAGGCCATTGAGCAGCTCCAGGGCGAAATCTCCCTGAGCACCATCATTCAGGTGCTGCAAGATTTCATGGGTTTTGTGGGCAGCAAAGACCACACCTTCCGGGGCAAGCTGGCCGAATATCAAAGCGCCTTCCTGAACCACAAAGCCGGCTCCAATGGGTAAGCACAAGCCAACGCGGAAGCAAGAGCTGGAAGCGCTCCAGCGCTACCAGGACCAACTGGCAGTCATCAAAGACAGCGCCCGGCCCGAAGTCCAGCACAGTGCTGAGCAGAAGCACGACCGCATCAAGCGGGCCACGAAGGACTACAACTACATGGTCACCCAGTATTTCCCGCACTGGGCAAAGTCGGACTGTGCGCCGTTCCATGTAGACGCGGCCAATAAGGTGCGCCGTGACGGCAACATTGCCCTGCTCCTTATGTGGGCGCGGGGCCTGGCGAAGTCCACCCACGCCGATGTACTCATTCCCATCTGGCTGCACGTTTTCCACGGCGAACCGATGTGCATGCTGCTGGTGGGCAAGTCCCTCTTCGATGCGAAGGTGCTGCTGGCCGACCTGCACGCCGAGTTTGAAGTAAACCCCCAGCTCCTGGCTGACTTCGGCCCGCTGCTGGATGCCGGCACCTGGGCGAAGGGCAACTTCCGCACCAAGCGGGGCGGGCGCTTCTTCGCCTTGGGCAAAGGCCAGTCACCCCGTGGCAAACGCAACGGCCCCCAGCGCCCCAACTACCTGGTGCTGGATGACGTGGATGATGATGAGGAAATCGGCAACCCGAAGCAGATAGATAAGGTGGTGCGCTGGGTAACCCGCGCCCTCATCCCCGCAATGGGGCAGGAAGGTGGCCGGTTCGTGATGGCGCAAAACCTCATCGGCCCATACACCATTCTGAGCTGCCTATCGGAGAACAAGGAATTCGAGACGTTCCGGGTGAACGCACTGGACAAGAATGGCCAACCGAGTTGGAGCTACTACACGCTGGAGTTCTATGACCGCATGCGCCGCCGCATTGGCACGGCTGCTTTCGACACCGAGTATGGGAACGACCCGAAGACGGCTGGCAAGATTTTCACTGATGAGCACTTGCCTTACACTGAGGTGAAGCGGCGCAATCACTATGAGCGCATCGTAGGCCAGTGGGACATCGCCTACTCCGAAAGCAAGTCGGCTGACACCAACGCCATTCCCATCGTGGGCCTGACTCGAAGCGGGCAGAAGCACCTGCTCACGGGTTTCTGCCGCCAGTGCAAGATGGAGGAAGCCCTTCGCTGGATGTACGACTACCAGCTCACGTTGCCCAGCTCCGTGATTGTGGAGTGGTATTGTGAAAGCCAGTTCTGGAACCAAGCGGTGGAGATGGCCATGCAAACCGTAGCCCAGGAATATGGCTGGCGGCTGCCCATCATCTTCGATGACCGGCCCACCGGCAACAAATACAGCCGCATCCTCCAGATGCTGCCCATGATGCAGCGCCGCGAATTCTACGTGAACCAGGATGAGAAGCACAACCCCGATGTGCAACGCGGCCTGCAACAAATCAAAGGCATCGAACCGGGCTACAGCACCCACGATGACTTTCCCGACGCCCTGGCGGAAGCCACCCGCAAGCTAGAAGAAAGCCAGCTCAGCAGCGACTCCGAACCCGTGCTGGGCGACCGCACCATGTCATCTAAAGTTTACTAGCGCCCCATGCTCTACAGCTTCCTCACTTCCGACGACCTATACGGCAGCATCAAAGAAGACATGCTGATTCAGCTCACCCGCGACGACTTGAGCAAAGTCATCTTGGCTGAAAGTTTCTCCATCAGTTGGATGGGGGACTACCTGGGGCAACGCTTCACCGTCGAAGACATCTTCCCGGTCATTGGGGAGTGGAGCGCCGGCAACGACTACGGCCCCGCCACGCTTGTCACCTTGCCGGGCACCCCGCTGGGTGAGTGCTTCAACCCCACGGGCATGGCCTTCTACGAGCGGCCCAACACGCCGCCAGCCGGCACTAGCTACACGCCGCTTTATGCCCGCAACGCGGCCGGCCGGCTCACCAACTATGCCTGGCACAACGACGAATGCTACGAGGCCATTGCCAACAGCCTGGGCGTGGAACCGGGCAAAGCCGATGACCCGCTGGCGGAGCTGGCTTGGCGCAAGCGCGACCCCCGCGACGCCAGGGTGGTGGGCTTCGCCGTGGACATCACCTTGTTCAACCTCTACAAACGGGTGACGCCACGCAAAATCCCGGACCTCCGCATCAGCATGTACAACCAGGCGAAGGAATGGCTGACGCTGGTGCGCGACGGCAGCCTGACGCCCAGCCTGCCCCGCCCCATCCAGCAGGCCGATAACAGCGACACCATTCGCTGGGGCAGCAACCGCGCCCAGGACCACTACTACTAGGCCAGTCTAAACGGTATCTAAACGGCCTTGCTGCCATCATCGCCACTGCGCAGGCAGTCCGCCCACCTCTTTGCTTTTGCGTCAATCCATGAACGTGCTTTCCAAAGTCACCAGCAGCGTTACCAACTTCGTGTTGTCGCGCATTCCCAACCACCGCATTCAGGTAGAAAACGCCTTGCGCAACGGCCGGCCCCAGGACGGGCAAGCCAGCGAAGGCGTGGTGCCCGAAGTGATTGCCCAGCGCGCCGTGAGCCTGGGCGAATGGACCAACGCCGTGAACCTGGCGCGCAACCCCTTCGTGCAAAACCGCCGCGACCTCTACCGCGTGTTCGACAACATCATGCTGGACTTGCAGCTGACTACGCTTATTGATAAGCGCATCGAACGGGTGCAGGCCGACAAGTTCAAAATCCTGGGGCCGGACGGCACCGAGGAAGCTGAACTGACCGCGCTGCTGGAAACGATGTGGTTCCGGCAATACATCCGCTACCTTATCGAAAGCATTCCCTACGGCCACTCGCTCATTGAGCTGACCGACCAGGCCACCAGCTCGAAGACGGTGAAGGTGAACGGACGCACCACGTCATACTACCCGCTCCGCGCCATCACGTTGGTGCCGCGCACCCACGTCCGCCCCGAAAAAGGCCAGTGGGTGAAGAACGTATTTGACCAGGAAGGCCCCAGCTTTCGGGATGAGGCCGTGCGCAACTACTACCTCGAAGCCGGCGACCGCAACGACCTGGGCTTGCTCTACAAGATTGCGCCCGTAGCGCTGGCCAAGCGCTACGCAATGGGAAGCTGGGGCGAATTCAATGACAAGCTGGCCATTCCGTTCCGCTGGGTGGTGATGCAGAACGCCGATAAGAAGCGCGAAGAAATGCTGGCGCAAATCATGCGCAACATGGGCAGCGCGGGCTGGGGCATCTTCCACAAGAATGAGGAAGTGAAGCTACTGGAAAGTGCCAAGGGCGACCCGTACAAGTGCTTTCTGGAGCTGATGACCTACTGCGACCGCCAGATGAGCAAGGCCATCAGCGGCGAAACCCTCACCACCGATGAGGGCGCGGGCTCCAAAAGCCAGGGCGTGGTACACCAGGAAGTTGCCGAGCTGAAGCACCAGGCTGACCGCACCTTCATTGAATACCTGACCAATGAAGAGCTGATACCCCGCCTCATCTGGCTGGGCTACCCGCTCCAGGGGTGCCGGTTTGTGCGCGATGATTCGATGGAGATGGACCCCACCGACCAAATCAAGATTGATGGGGTGCTGCTTCAGTACTACAACATTGACCCGCAATACATCGCGGACAAGTACGATATTCCGCTGGAGCACATCAAAGGCAAGACGCCCGAAGAAGTGAAGTCGGCCTTGGAGAAAGCGCCAAAAAAGCCGGAGCCGGTAGCGTAACCCCGCCAACGCCACCGGCCACCAATACCCATGCGGACCACGCTGGCGACTGCTGCCAGCCCTCACCCTTCGAACCGGTTGGCCAACTCCCAGCCCACGTCACCCCACGGCTCAGCGCCGATGAGGAAGCCTACTTGCGCAAGTTCTACGACGATGACAGTAGCCGCCGCTTCAGCTACGACTACTTCAAAAAGAACCACGGGCAGTTGCTCAATGCGGTTTCGGATGGCTGGCCAGCCAAGAAACTGAGCACCGATTACGGCAGCACCGACCACCTGACCCGCGCCAACTTCGAGGCTGATGTCCACCGCTTCGGCTACGGCAAGACGCAATACCAGGTGCTCCAGCTCAACCAGCTGGTGAAGGATGCGAAGGACTTCAACGCCTTCAAAACCGAAGCCGCCAAGGTGCTCACCACTCTGAACGTGCGCCACCTGAAAACGGAGTACGACACCGCCAAGGCTACTGCCGTGAGCACGGCCAACGTGTTGCGGGCCGTGGCGGACGGGGCCAAGTTCATGCGCCACCGGGCCACGATGGACAGCAAGACCCGGCCAGTTCACGGCGCGCTCAACAACAAGGTGTGGCGCATTGACAACCCCAACGACACCGAGTGGCGCCGCTACGTGGTTCCGCTGGGCTTCGGCTGCCGCTGCCAGGACCTCTTCGAGGATGAAGCCGATGCCAGCGACATCATCACCAACGAGGATGCCGAGCGGCTGATGGGACCCGACGAAGTAGCCCGCCTCACCAAGGATGGCTTCCTGCTGGACCGTGTGGACAAGAAGATGCTCTTCAGCCAGAAGCAGAGCTACCTGAATGGGCTGAAGGACCCCGAACAAATTGCCTATCAGATGGGCAAGATGCAGTATGCCGACCAAGGCCAGGAGCCCTGGGCAAACATCAACAAGTCGGCTCTGTCTCCGATGAATACGCCCAAAGGGCTGAAAGCATCCGACGCCCTGAAGGACTTTGATGCCACCGCCACCGATGGCGTTAAGAGCTACACCGACTACACCGGCCAGCCGTTGTTTCTGGACAAAGCAGAGCTGGAGTTCCATTTGCAGGACAAGTACACGCGGGGCAGCCAGAACCGCCAAGGCATCTACTTCCAGATTCAAGACATCGTAGCCGACCCGGATGAGGTGTACTTCTTCGAATTTGTGAAGAAGAACGGCGACTCTGACCTGAGCTACACCTACCTAAAGTTCCACGCTGATGGAGTGTTGCTCACTGCTGTGGAGTTCTCGAAGAACCAACCCCAGATAATTAAGAGCTGGTATGAGGTCAATGACCCGGATAGTCGCCGCAAAGGTTTGCTCATCCACAAAAAGTAAGCGGGCAGCCCCGTGTAGGGACTGCCCGCCAAGTAAGCCGCTTAGGTAAGACCCTTGCGGGCCACCAGACTTCCACCAGGAAACCGGCTTACAGTACAAATATACGTAAAAACCAGCGGTTAAGATGTCAATCCAAGGCCCAAAGATTCCCTTCAGCATGTTCCTGGCCAACTACCAGGTGTTCAAGCTGAGCCGCTGGCCCCGCATCGTGGGCCGCATCGCACTGACGGTCTTTGATGACAACTTTGCCAACGGTGGCTTCACCGATAAAGTCTTCATCCGCTGGAGGCCACGCAAGGGCGACACCGAAAACCGGGGCCGGCGGCTGGGCGACGGTGGCCGCCAGGCCGGCCGCGCCATCCTTATCAAAACCGGCGCGCTCCGCCGTTCCCTCCGCATTGCCTACGCGCTGCCGCACTCGGTGCGCTTCGCGGCCGGCAACCAGGACGTGGGCTACGCCGCCATTCACAACGACGGCGGGCGCATCACGGGCACCGTCAGCGTGAAGAGCTTCGAGCGCAAGGCCAAGACAGGCATTCAACTGGTGAAGGCCCACGACCGCACGGTGAACACCACCATGCCCCGCCGCCGCTTCCTGGGTTCCAGCGCCAAGCTGATGGACCTGGTAGACCGCCGCTTCTTCCGCGAAATGAACCTGCTGTGGCAGGCTTCCTAACCATTTAGACCCCGTTTACTATGCGTATTCTATCCGATGCCTACCAGCACCTGGGCAACAAACTGCTCACCGAAGTGCTCGACAACAACGACCGGCCCGCCTTCCACTGGGCGGACCTGTGGTATGAGCAAACCGAATTTCAGGAAATAGCCGAGGGCATTGATTACCCCGCCGTGTTCTTCGAGTTTGGTAGCGACAACATCACCACGGCCGGCGAACTCCTACAGGACGTGGCCCTGCTCACCAACGTGTACGTGGCCGTCAACAACATTGAGGACACCCACATCGGCAGCTCCGAAGTGGGCGGCGCGCTGCACTACCTGGAGCTATGCGCCCGTGTGCATGAGCTGCTACAAGCCTACGACCACCCCAGCTGTGGCAACCTCAACCGCACTGGCTTCGCGCCCTTCAGCACCCGCACCAACGTCATCGTGTACCGCATCACCTACAGCAGCCAGGTGATGGACACCAGCGTGAACGAAGTGCGCCGTGCCAAGGAGCCCGGCACCCCCGATGCCATCCAGCTGGGCGGCAAGGCCGAACCGCCCGCGCCCCGCATCAGTGCCCACCCGCACTTCGACCTGTAAAGACGGGGCATTGTGTAGGTTGTTTTTATAGAATAAGTTTGATGCCTTAACGCTACCAGAAACGTGCGCGACCCAGAGAAGCAAGCCGCTAAAGAAGCCGCTATCAAAAAAGACTATGCAGATATGGCCAGTGACCGGCGCTACAACCGCGTGTATATCTGCGACCAACTTGGCCTGAAGTACTACCTGAAGTCCACCACCATCGA
>JAYSZD010001010.1:0-6587 GCA_043738185.1 Hymenobacter sp.
GCGGGCCCAAATTGAAAGACAGCGGCGTCATCATACTGAATATCAATTTCCCTTGCCCAGAACACAACCTCGCCACCGGGCGCAAAACACCCGCTATAATACGTGGTGGTGCGGCCCAGTACGCGGGCAGGCAGTTGCGCGCCCGCGTCGAAGGCCACCACGTTCTGGTCGTCGTCGGCAATGATATTGGTGGGCACCGGGCTGCCGGTTTCCCAGTTCATGCCCGTCGCGCAGCGCCATGTGGTCAGGGCTCGCTGCATGGCCGCCACGGCCGCGGCATTAGCCAAAAAGTTGGGGCTGAAGCGAAACGAGAGACCACCAGAAGCGTTTTGCGCGATGTGGTTGGGCCGTTGCAGCAGCTTGCCATCGGTGCTTTCCACGTTGGTGAGGGCGTAGATAATGGTGACGGCGCTGGGGCTTTCGCTGGCCAGCTGGTCGTTGGTGGTCACGCGCACAGGGCCGGAACCGGCCGGATGGCCGTTGGAAACGGGCTGGCCGCCGGTAGCCGCCGAGGGTACACGCACCTGAATGCGGGTATCGGTCCAGATAAGGTAGTCGGTAGGGCGAGCTTTTACGGAGGTTGCGCCGCCATCGTCAGCGTTGCGAAACGCTACAAATCCATTGCCACGGACACCACCAAAACCGTTGCCATTGATGGTGAGCACGGCCTCAGCTCCTGCGGGTAAGGTTTGGGGCGTAAGCGTGGTGATGACGGGCGCCAGCGTACCGAGCGGGGCGGCAACCCGCCGGGCGGGCAGGGCGCGCAACACCCGTCGCACCTGCCCCGTGAATTGCCCCATCACCTTGTAAAAAGCTGCATCCAGCGCGGGATAGGTGCGAAAAGGCTCGGTTGCAGTCCCGTCGGTCAGGTTGTATTCAATAAAGCCCTGCTCGCTGCCAAACGGCGTCCAGGAGGTGCGGCCCTTGGGGACGGGCAGCCCAGCCCAGGGCGCCGGGGTCAAAAAGAAAACCCCTGTCTGGCCGGGCGCCAGCCGCAGCGTACTGCTGAGCACCTGCTGGTCGAAACCCAGCCGGCCGCCCTCCGTGATGAGGGTCAGGCCGGTGGTATCGGCCAGCTGGCCTTTCAGCAGTGAAAACACGCGTAAACGGTGGCGGGTGAACAGCCGGGTGTGGCCGGCATCCCAGAAGCTTTGGGCATCAAGGACCTGCGCTTCCAGCACCAGCGCCGACTGCCGGGCTCGGTACGCGGGCTCCAGCGGCAGCATCAGGCACTGCGTTTCGGGCGGGGCCACCTGCGCCCGGCTTTGCCCGGTGCCGAGCAAGGCCACAATCGAGAAGACTCCCCAGCGAATAAACGAAAACCCAAACCCCATAGAAAAAGACCGAAAAGCGCGTACTGCCAAAGTACGAAAACTGCCAGTCATTGGCTTGCTCTGGCTTGCATAGAATCATAGTAAATTGCGCCGGGCCTTGTTTTTTACGCAGCCGTTTTTCGAGAGAAATCACTGGACTACTGCGGCCGGCTTGGGCATTATTGCACCGCGGGCGCGGATTGCAGCTGCCGCGAGGGCGCGTCGGGCGCTAGCACGGGCCAGCCATCGGCATAGTCCAGCTTATCGAGCAGCAGCACGCGGCGCGAATTGCCTTCCGATTCATCAATGGCCGCGAAGGTGGGCTGGCGCGGGTCGATGGCGTGGTAGGGGTAGGCCAGCCAGTCTTGGCCGGCCGCGTCGGTCACCACGCAATTGTGGTCGGGCGCCTGCCAGTGGGCATTGGCGGCCAACAGGGCGGTGTGCGGGTTGCTGCTGGCAGCGGCGGCGGTTTCGAAGGGGCCGGTGGCGTGCCGGGCGCGGGCCACCAGCACGGCGTGGTGCGCGTGAGGCCCGCAGCAGTTATCGCCAGAAAAAAACAGGTAATACCAGCCAGCGTGCTGGTGCACCCAGGCGGCCTCAATCAGTTGGTATACATCGGCAGCAACGCGTTGGCAATGAGCATAGAACCAGCAAGTGCCCGCGCCTGCACGGCGGGCGACCTTCCCGGTGCTTACTGGCAGCTACTAACGCGGGGGTGCTGTTGCTGCAGCCACACATAGGCCGAGACTACATCGTCAAAAGTGCCCTCGCGAGGGGCATCAATGGCCAGCACGGTGGTTTCGACCGACTGGCGGGCCAACAGGCCGGGCGGCAGCACCCACGCCAGGTACTGCAGGCCCGTGAGCCGCATCTCGTCCAGCCACCGCGCGCTCCAGGCCGTGAGCCGCATAGTAGTGTGGGTGATGCTGGAATTATCGTTCAGAATTTTGTAACAGGGCCACCGCAGGCTGCTGAGCATCAATTCGCAGGCCGCCTGCGACGATTTCTGATGGTGAACACCTTTCCAGTCCACATACAGCCAGTCCTTTTCGGCATCGTAGCCGATAAATAAATCGGATAAATCAACAATAACTTTCAGTTGCATGGGCATTTGTGAGACGCGCCGAGTAGCAGAGCGGTTGAGCAACTAAATGCACGTTGGCAAAGCACTTACCGGGCAAATGGTTAAATGCGAAATCCGGCACGTGCCCCGCCTCTTCTACGCCGAACCATGCCCGGCAGCTGGACCACAATGCTAGCTTTGTGGTCCGGCTGCCGGGCATGGTTCGGCGCTACTCATGCACGGTCCCTTTTTCCCCGCCATTGTTTCTGTTTCCCATGTTCAGAAAAAGTATTATTCTGCTGGCTTTGCTGTGCGCCCCATTTAGTCTGCTGGCCTGGGGCGTCGTTGGACACCGGGCCATTGCCCGGATTGCCGAAAACCACCTCACGTCTTCGGCCAAACGAAACATTGCCCGGCTGTTGGGCACCGAAACCCTGCCGCTGGTCAGCACCTGGCCCGATGAGATTCGCTCGGACCCGCAGTACCGGCAAACGGGGCCGTGGCACTACATCAACGTAGTAGCGGGCCTGACCTTTCCGGCTTTTACGACCCAGCTTACCGCCGCGCCGGCCGCCGCAATTCCTACCAACGCCTACAATGCCCTGCTGCAAATACGCCAGGACCTGAAAGACCCCAAAAAAACGGACGCTGAAAAGCTGTTCGCCCTGAAATTCATGGTGCATCTGGTGGGCGACGTTCACCAGCCCATGCACGTGGGCCAGGCCGAAGACCGGGGCGGCAACAGCATCGCGGTGAGCTGGCGCGGGCGCGATACCAATTTGCACGGCCTGCTGGACGGCGACCTGGTGGAATACCCCGGCCTCACCTACTCCGAAATGGCGGCGGCATACGACCGGGCCTCCTCTGCCCAAATCAAGCAATGGCAGAAGGACGATGTGGCCACCTGGCTGTTCGAGTCTTACCAGCTGTGCACGCCGCTTTACGCCGCAGCGGCCGCCAGCCCCAAGTTTGACTACGGCTTCTATCCCACCTTTGGGCCCGCCGTGGAGCAGCAGATTCTGAAAGCCGGCATCCGGCTGGCGGGCGTGCTGAACGAGGCCTTTGATAAGTAGCCAAAGCGTCACTGGCTGCAAAGCCCAACGCCGAAATGCCCCAACCGCTCCTGTGCGGTTGGGGCATTTTTCATGCTCTCAGAGTCCATATTTAGTGCTTAATAAATTACTTATCAAGTACTTGACGCAAGAAAAGCATTTCAGATTCGTCGCTGGATATATGGCCACCGTTCAATAGCTGGTCTTTGCCCACTTCCTGTCACTCCTAACAAACAACAAAATTATGGCATCTGAAAAAAAATCAACCTAAATTTTTAATTGCTTGCCATTATCGCAATAAAGAAGGAAAATGATACTTTTTTAGTAAAAATTTATCACTATTCATTCAAAATGCGCCGGTGTAACTATTTGAATCTAGGGCGAGATTAAAACGCAAATTGTATCGGCGGTGGAAGGTGGCTAACTGCTGGTTTCGATTGGCTTTCTGCTAAGCAGATAAGTGTGATATTGCAACTCTGATTTTTCTATTTGCGCGGAACAAACCCGATGAACCGTCTGGGTTGCGCTGCTTTTTCTTTTCCCTTTTCTGTACCTTATGACAAACTCTTACACACGAAGAAACTGGGTTCGTGGCCTGCAAAAGCTCGGTTTGGCCGCCCTGCTGACGACCGGCACGGCCGTAGCAGCCCAAGCCCAGGCCCTCAATTACACCAATACTGGCGTTACCAATACCGCAGGAACTTACACTGACCTCGGCACGAGCGGCACCGCCATTGCAACGGCCAATACGGACGACGCCAATTCGGCAGCGCAGCCCATTGGGTTCAGCTTTTCCTATAACGGTGCCAATTTCACGCAGTTTGTATTCAATACGAACGGCGTTATTCGGCTGGGTAGCGCGGCTCCTTCGACGGCGGCGCTGTACTACGACAACAACCAGGCTGGAACAGCCACCGACCCACTGCAAAGCAACAATGCGGCTGATGTGAACCTGCTTATGCCGTTCAACATTGACTTGGTA
Source organism: Hymenobacter sp. (assembly GCA_043738185.1). Lineage (GTDB taxonomy): Bacteria > Bacteroidota > Bacteroidia > Cytophagales > Hymenobacteraceae > Hymenobacter. Next base: position 4,411 of record JAYSZD010001010.1, read on the forward strand.
CCGGGCTCTGGAACGGGTGGCACCGACTACCGGGTGCTGACGAGTGGCACCGCACCAAACCGCGTTTGCACCATTCAGTGGCGCAACGTAGCCGATAAAGCCGGCGCGGGTACCGATGCAGGCAACGTGACTCAATTTGCCAACATCAGTTTTCAACTGAAGCTCTACGAAACCAACAACACGATTGAGTTTGTGTATGGTGATGCCATTGCAGGCAACGGAACGGCTACCCAGGCCCGCTTTCCCAATGTCGGAGTCAAAGGCTCCGGGCTAACTGCTAACCAATTGGTATTGGCTTTGAAGGGCGGGTCGGCAGCTTGGAGCACTACCACTTTTCGAAACACGAATTATACTAACGTTGCTCACAACATTAATAGCACCGCCCTGCCCGATGCCGGCCGTACCTACCGCTTCGCGCAAGCACCGCCGCTGGCCAATGACATTGCGGTGCAAGCCGTTTATACGCTCGGCAAAATTGCTACCCCTAGTGCTTTGCCTCAGCAAGTACGGGCCTTTGTAGCCAACGTGGGCGTTGCGGCTCAAACCGGCGTGGTTTTCACGATGTCAATCACCGGTGCCAATACGCTTACCCGGACTTTCACCGCAGACCTGGCCGTGGGAGCCAGCGCCGTCATCCCCTTCGACCTGCCTGCCACGCTACTTCCGGGCACCAATGTCGTGACGGTAACTGCCGTGAATGATGAAAACAGCAATAATAACTCCGCAACGGCAGGACAACTCGTTACGACCGACCGCCTAAGCTACATCGACCCCAGCAAAGCCCTTGCTGATGGCATAAATGCTGGTGCAGGCAGTGTGCTTGCCGTAAAGTACACGGTACCCAACACATTCATACTAAAAGATGCAGTAGTTGGTTTCTCCTCCAACGCTACCAATCCCACTACCTTTCGGGTGCTGATATATGATGATGCGACCGGTACGGGAACTACCCCCGGCAATTTGCTCTACATTTCGCCAGCCCAGAACCGCCCCGCTGCTGGCGGCAATGTCACCGTTGCCCTTCCGGGATTTCAGCGTTCCGGTACTTTCTACATTGGAGTGCAGCAGCTGGCAGCAACTGCTTTAGCCGTTACCCTTCAGGAAGAAACGCCTTTGCGGGGCGCTACTTTCTACTTCTCCGGCAGCGGCACCGCACCCTGGCTCGACCTGGCACTCTCTACCGTCCCCTCGCGTTTAGCTATTGAGGTAGGCCTGGCGCCTGCCCCAGGCTGCGCCACCCCCACGGCGCTGGCGGTAACCGCCACTACGCCTACCACCGCCACCATCTCGTTTGCCGATACTGACAACTCGGGCAGCTATCAGGTTATCTACGGTCCGGTAGGCTTCCAGCCCGCCACGAGCGGCACCACCGTTACGACTACCGCCAGCCCGTTCACCATCACCGGCCTGCAAGGCGGCACCACCTACCAGGTGTACGTGCGCAGCAATTGCTCCGGCGGCGGCACGAGCTTCCTTACCGCCCCGGTTGGTTTCGGCACCACTTGCGATGCGGTTACGACCGTGGCCACGTTCCCCTATACCGAAGGTTTTGACCGGCTGTCCACGGGCCTGGCCCTGCCCTGCGGCGTCACGGTGCTGAGTGCCAACGGCGACGCTGCCACCTGGGCGGTATCGGGCACGAACCCCAGCTCGGGTACCCGCAACATTCGCTACGCCGGCCTGCTGCTCAGCAACGTGGCCGCCGACGACTGGTTCTTTACGCCCGCGCTGGAGCTGTCGGCTTCCTCACGCTACCAGGTGGCGTTCCGCTACCGCGGCGAAGGCATTGCCAATAGCCCGTCGGAATTCACCGAAAGCCTGGAAGTGACGTCGGGTACGGCCGCTACGGTAGCCGCCCAAACGAACGTGCTCTACACCAACGCCGCCATTACCAACACGTCGTACGCGCTGGCCAACGCTACTTCTACGCCGGTGGTAGCGCTGCTACCCGCCGGGGCCGGCACCCAGTTCGTAGGTTTCCACGTGAAGAGCTTGGCCAACCAGGGCAACCTCTACATCGATAACATCTCCATCACAGCTACGGCGGTTACTGCCAATTCGGAGGCCTTGCTGCGCGCTATCAGCGTGTTCCCCAACCCGTCCACCACGGGCTTGTTTGACCTCGAAATTCATGGGGCTAAAGCCAAAGGCAACCTCAGCGTGCAGGTAACCAACGT
>JAYSZD010001011.1:0-2627 GCA_043738185.1 Hymenobacter sp.
GTGCGTACCTGCAATTCGCCCACCGATACGGGGCTGTCCATCAGGTACTGCAGGTTGGGCGCCGTGAAGGTGTTTTTCTCGCTGCCGGGCCGTAGCTGCGTCGCCACTTCCCAGGCAGCGGGCAGGGCAAAAGCTACTTCGGCCGGCCGGTTTTCCAGGCCCGTGGCGTAGCACAGCGTGGCCGGGATGTTGAGGTGGGCATACTGCTGGTCGATGCCGGCGTAGGTGCCATCCGTGCGGTCGCCGTAGAGGGTATAGCTGAAATTGACGGTGCCGTCGGCGCCCGGCGTCACGTCCCAGCCGTACGGGTCGGGCCGATTGAGGCCCAGGGGGCGGTTGGCTCCGTCGGTAGCCACCACGAAATACACGTTTTTGGCAAATTCGTGCAGGGCGTAGCGCCCCGGCGAGCTGCGCGCCATCCGCACGTGAAGTACGCCCTTGGGCAGCCCCGAAAACGTAGCCGTGATACGGGCCTCGTGGTGAATGGCGTTGGGAAACGATACCGCGTACCGCACCGCCGGGCCCACTGGAACTTTCGCTGGAGCCGGTGCCTGGGCTTTCGCCGAAACTGGTGCTAGAGATTTGGCTGGAACTTTGGTCGGGGCCCGGGGTGGCGATTTAACCGCAGCTTTGGCCGGGACTTTGGCTGGCATCTTAGCTGGCGCCTGGGCTTGGGCCGTCCCTAAAGTCAAGGCCCACAAGAAGGTAGCATGAGGAAAAAGCTTCATGTTTGGAAATATGATGAATGCAAGCGGAGGCTACTTGGCCGCCAGGAATTCCGGCCCACAAAGTTGCGGAAAATATACAATACCAGCAGGCCGGCCGCTTCCAGTTAAGGCATTGGTAGTGAGAAAATTATGTTTCGCAAGCCGGCGTGCCATTATGCTTAATTACCGATGAAGCGCCTCCGGCGGCACTGTAAAAACCACGGCTTCGAGCGCCCCGAAAAAAAAGCGGCTGCTATTGCGGGGTACCAGACCAAGCCCAGCCAGCGCCGGGTGCAGGTCTGGCAGCTCCCGCGCCCGCAGCCCGGTAGTCAGCCGAAAAAAAGCGTACATCAACCAGAGCAGCACCCGTCGCCAGCCGCGCCGGGCGGGCCGGAAATCGGCCAGGAGCCACGGCGCGGCTGGCCGGAGCGCTGCCCGTAGCCGGGCCAGGGCCTCCGCTATTTCGTCACTGGCAATGCAGTCCAGAACGAAAAAAGTAATGATAGCATCAAACGTTTCGGTCGGTGCCAGGGCCGCCTGTGTGCCGTGCCGAAACGTGACCTGCGCGGTGGCTTCTGGCTTTTCGCGCGCCAGCCGGGCGCGGGCGCGGGCCAGCATCTGGGGCGAAGCTTCCAGGTACAGCACCTTGGCGTGGGGGCGGCGGGCCAGCACTTCCAGGAGCACCCAGCCCGTGCCGCCGCCCAGAATCAGCACGTGCGGTGCCCCGGCGGGCAAACTCGCCAGGACGGCCCGCTGCGCCCGCTTGAGGCTGGCTCCGAACACCAACCCCGCCAGAGCGTCGTAGCACCACGCCACCCGGTCGAAACCAGTGGGACTTTGAGGGATTGCCGCCGGGATATCGGGGTCCGTCAACGGGTTTGACATGCAGAAATAGACAGGAGGGAGAAAAAAAACGCAGCGGCAAGTAACTGAGAAACAATCGGCGGTGCCGCTGAAGCAGCTGCCAAGGCGAAAAAAAAGGGCCAGGTGTTGCGCCACTGCAAATTGAAACTGTATCTTTGCACCATCAAAAGGCCGCAGTTTCTAACGGAAAGCGCGCTTTTTGGTCTACTGCATGCGCTTGTGGCGAAATTGGTAGACGCGCTGTCTTCAGGCGGCAGTTCCGCAAGGTGTGGGAGTTCGAGTCTCCCCGAGCGCACGTTTTTTAAAAAAAGCCAGTCCTTTTGGGCTGGCTTTTTTTTGTTTTGCGTAGTTGGGGTAGCTTTCGCCCCGGCACCTCATCTTTTACCCGGCAGCAGTGCCTATGAACCGTTTTACGTCCCGTTTGCTGGCCTTGATTGGGTTACTCACTGTCGAAATTGTGCTGGGTATCGTGCTTTTCGTGGCGGCGTTCGCGGTGTTTTTCTACCTGACCCGCGTGGTATTCGTCGATAATTCGCTGGCGCTCGACAATTGGGCCTCGGATGCGATGGATGGCTTACGGCGCGATATTCCGGGGCTGACAGGGCCGGTACGGTTCGTTACCTTTTTCGCGGCCCTGCCTTTTCTGTTGCCCGCCAGCCTCATTGCGCCCTGGCTCTTGCGTCGGGCCGGCTACCGCCGCGAAGCGTTTGAGCTGGTGGTAGCCATGCTGGGCGGCATCGTGCTGAACCAGCTGCTGAAAATGTACTTCAACCGGCCCCGCCCCAGCAATGCTTTGCTGCAAACCCTGGGCCTGAGCTTTCCAAGCGGGCACGCTATGCTGGGAATGACTTTTTATGGCTGTCTGGCGTGGCTGCTGGCCCGGCATTTTGGGCGGCCCGGCTGGGCCATTCCCCTGCTCATCTGGACAGGGATGATAGGCTTGACGCGCGTGTACCTGCACGCCCACTACGCCACCGACGTGCTGGCCGGCTTTGCCGGCGGGGCGGCGTGGCTCGTTGCCTGCCGACTGGGAATCAGATTTTTCTGGAAAGAAGA
>JAYSZD010001012.1:0-2626 GCA_043738185.1 Hymenobacter sp.
CTAATTCGGCCTGGAGCCAGACCGTGACGCTGACCAAGCCAAAACCGGCGCCCGCCAAACCCGCCCAGCGGCCCGGCAGTGCCCCTACCCCGCCGGTGCGCTACATCTCGCCCGACCCGCGCGACCCCGTGGGCCCGCCCCCACCCGGCGTGCAGAACAAGGGGCAGTCGCGCGTGCCCGGTGCTTCGCGCCGGCCCGTGCCCGATACGCTGGGCCCGGCCGGCACCGTGCGGCGGCCCGGCACCTCCCCTACCGATACCACCGGCCTGCTGCGGGGCGTGGCGGGCGGCGGCGACTCCCTGCGGGTGGCCGCCCGGCGCCGGGGCGCGATTGAAACCACCATCGACTACACGGCCAAGGACTCCATTCAGTTCGATGTGACCAACAAAGTGGCCCGGCTCTACAACAAGGCCAGCGTGGAATACGGCGACACCGACCTGAAAGCCGCCCTCATTACGGTGGACTATGGCAACAACACGATGACGGCCGACGGCCGGCGCGACACGCTCACCAACCGGCTCCTGGACCGGCCCGTGCTCAAGGACAAGGCCGGCCTGTACACGGCCAGCAACATTGCCTACAATTTTAAAAGCAAAAAGGCCCGCGTGAGCGATGCCGTGACCACGCAGGGCGAAGGCTACGTGAGTGCGTCCGTCATCAAGCGCCTGCCCGATGGCACCATAAACGGCCTGATAGGGCGCTACACCACCTGCAACCTGGAGCACCCGCACTTCTTTATTCAGGCCAAGAACATGAAGGTGATTCCGGGCGACAAGGTGGTGACCGGGCCGTTCAACCTCGTGATTGGGGACGTGCCCACGCCACTGGGTTTCCTGTTCGGCTTTTTTCCGACGCCGACCAAAAGCCGGGGCTCGGGCGTCATCATTCCCACCTTTGGCCAGGCGGCCGACCGCGGCTACTTCCTCACCAACGGCGGCTACTATTTCGCGCCGAACGACTACATCGGCGTGCGCCTGACCGGTGATATTTACGCCGGCAATGCCCAGACCTGGGGCGGCTTCGGGGCTACGGCCGACGTATCGTACCTGAAGCGCTACACGTTCCAGGGCAATTTCAACCTGCGGTTCTCGAATCGGCCCGGCCAGCAGATTCTGGCCACCGACGCCCTAACTACCAGCCCGGTTTACATCAGGCCACCGGACGCCAACTCCTTCTGGGTGACCTGGAACCATACGCCCGTGCCCAAGCCGGGCGGGGGCCGCTTCACGGCCAGCGTGAATGCCGGCACGAGCACCTTCAACCGCATCAACAGCCTCGATGCGCGCCGGCTGCTGTCCACGCAGTTCACCTCCAGCGTCAGCTATTCCAAGCAGATTCGCAACTCGCCCGTCAATTACGACCTCAAGCTAAGCCAGAGCCAGGGCTCCAATGGTTCGATGACGTTTACGCTGCCCGACGTGAGCCTGGGCGTGGCCCGGCAGTATCCGTACCAGTGGTTGGGCATTGAGCCGGGCGGCAAGCTGGCGCCTTTTTACGAGCAGTTCACCATTGGCTACAACCTGACGGCGCGCAACGAGATAAGCAATATCGTGGCGCCCCGCGCGCTGGCCAACGGCCTGCCGCTGCTGGGCGGCACCACCGCCGAGAGCACCATTCCGCTGAACGTGAACAACCTGGGCAAGCTGCTGCTCAACGGCCGCAGCGGCATGCAGCACGCCTTCAATATCGGATTGGGCTCGTACAACGTGGCCAAGAATTTCAAGCTCACGCCGTCGTTCAACTACGGCGAAGTGTGGTACGCCCAGCGCCTCGACTACCGTTTCAGCCCCGTGGCCCAGGCCGTGCGCATCGACACCACTTACGGCTTCAACCGCATCTACAGCTACTCCACTTCGGCCAGCCTGAACACCACGTTCTACGGCACCATCATCCGCAAGGGCAACCGCAAGATTCAGGCCCTGCGCCACAAGGCCACGCCCAGTTTGTCGTACAACTTCTCGCCGCCCTTCGACAAACGGAGCAACGTGAACCCCAGCGGCGAAAGCATCCTGACCGACGAGCAGGGCCAGCCCCTGCTCCGCGACCAGTTCAACCGCCCTGTTTCGGCCGGCGACGTGCTAAACCGGTACTCCTTCAACAACTTCAACAATTTCCTATATGGCACGCCCGGCGGTGCCCGGCAGAGTCAGCTGTCGTTCACGATGCAGAACGCGGTGGAAATGAAGGTGCGCAATTCCAACGATACCACCGGCACCACACCTTTCAACAAGTCCAGCCTCATCGAAGGACTTGACTTTAACATCGGCTATAATTTCGCCGCCAAGGAGTTTAAATTATCGCCCTTGGGCGTCAATTTCCGTACGCAGGTGGCCAAAAAGCTGACGCTGAACAGCAATGCCACCTTCGAACCCTACCAGCGCGACAGCCAGGGTCGCGCCATCAACAAGTACCTGTTTGAGTCCAACCCGCGGCGGCTGCTGCGCCTGGCTTCGGCCTCTTTCCAAACCAACTACAGCTTCAACCCCGCCAGCGGCAAGCGCAAGAGCGTGGTGCCGCGCGCCGTGGCACCCACCAACGACCCCACCCTGGGCACCGTGGGCCCGCCCAATTACTACGCCGACTACGTGGACTTTGAGATTCCCTGGGAGCTGGCCCTGACCTACGC
>JAYSZD010001013.1:0-2624 GCA_043738185.1 Hymenobacter sp.
GGGCTTTGTTTGGAAATTTTTAGCAAACCATTTTAGTAAAATTACATGAATCAGCCCCGTTTTCTGTATCGCCACGGCGATGTATTGATTGCTCTGGTCACCGCGTTGCCAGCCGGCGCTTCGCCCCGCGCTGGGCTGGTGCTGGCCCACGGCGAGCACACCGGCCACACCCATCGCATTCAGGAGGCTGGTACGGCTAGCTTTTACGTGCACGGCAAGGAGCTGTACCTGGTGGTAGCGGGCCGCAAGGCCACAGTGGTACACGAGGAACACCGGCCCATTGAGCTGCCAGTAGGCGTGTACCGCGTGTGGCAGCAGCGCGAGTACTCACCCACGGCCATCCGTACCGTAATAGATTAATTGCAATTTCTGGTTGCTTGTCTTTGGCTTTTCGTCGACTTTCGACAAACAATCTAAAGACAAGCGGTTAAAACCGAAAAACGTTGGTTTCCAAAGCCTCTGCCTGATAGCAGCTACTTAATCTAACCTATCGAGCCATGTTCAGCATCAACGCCCGCGGACGGCAATTGCGCCGGCCCGCTACCGCTGCCCCCCAAGCTGCGGAGCCAGCCGCACCGTTTGGCTCGCGCCCGACGGGCCCGCCGGCTCCGGCGTATGCCCAGCCTACCAGCGGCCCGGTGCGCGCTACGCCCGAAGCGGCGCGGGCCCTATTGCTGTCGGGCCGGCTGCCTGAGGAGCTGATTGTGAACGGCGCGCTGCGGCTGCGAGGCGAACCCCGGCTGCGCGAGCTGCCCCGCCTGCTGGAGTGCACGCATCTGGACGTGAGCGACTGCCCGAACCTGGAGCTGCTGCCCGAGCGCCTGCGGGCCACCAGTGTGCAGGCCGCCCGCACCGCCATTCGGGAAGTGACCGGTGATTGGCTGGTGCGCGAAACCGTGAACCTGAGCGGCTGCCGTCAGCTGCGCCAGTTACCCGAGCGCCTCACGGCCCGCTCGCTGGACGTGGGCAACTGCCCGCAGCTGGTGCAGCTGCCCGCCACCATGCACCTTACGCACTGGGTGGAGGTGGCCGGCAGCGGCCTGACCGGCCTGCCCGGCGGCCTGCGCGTGAACATTCATTGGCAGGGCACGGCGGTTGACGAGCGCACCGCTTTTCGGCCGGAAGAGTTGAAGGGTGTGGACATTCTCAATATCCGCAACGTGACGCGGCGGCGCGTGCTGCTGGAACGGTTCGGCCTCGACCGGTTTGTGCAGGAAGTGGGCGGCCTCATCATCGACCGCGACCGGGATGCGGGCGGCGAGCGGCAGCTGCTCAGCATTCCGCTGGAGGACGATGAGCCGGTGGTGGCATTGCGCGTCCTTTGCCCGTCCACGGCGCATACTTACGTGCTGCGGGTGCCGCCGCACATTCGCAGCTGTCGCCGGGCGGCCGCGTGGCTGGCCGGCTTCGAGAACGAGCACGATTACCAGCCGCTGATAGAAACATAACCCTTCGGAACGCTTGTGCTTTGGTTGCGCTGCGTTGCGTTACGCTGCGCTCAGCATGACGCTTCTTTATCCCTCATCCATCTCCAAACGAACTTTTCACCCTATGCAAATCACCCAGCAGCCTTCTACGCCGGTACTTCTTGAAAACATGGCCGACACGGCCAGCTTGTTGTTGAATTTCCGCGAGAACGTGCCCAACCCGCAGCGCCGGCCGCTCAACGTAGCCCTCGTGATTGACCGCAGCGGCAGCATGGCCGGAGCCCCGCTCCGCTACGCGCTGCAAGCGGCGTCCGACTTCGTGGACCGCCTCACCGCCGACGACCGGCTGAGCATCGTGGTGTATGATGACCATGTGAACACCTTGCTGGAAGCAGCGCTGGTGACCGATAAGTCGGCCATTAAAAAGGTGTTGCAGGGCGTGCGGGCCGGGGGGCTCACCAACCTGAGCGGCGGCTGGCTGCGCGGCTGCGAGCTGGTGGCCCGGCACAAAACCGACCAGCACGTAAACCGCGTGCTGCTGCTCACGGACGGACAGGCCAACAACGGCATCACCAATTCGGCGGTGCTGATAAAAACGGCCAGCACTAAAGCAGAGGAAGGCATCACGACGACCACGCTGGGCTTCGGCAACCATTTTGAGGAAGACTTGCTGATTGGCATGGCGCGGGCAGCCAACGGCAACTTCTACTTCATTCAGAGCCTGGACGACGCGGCCGACGTCTTCGGCATCGAGCTTGACAGCCTCAAAGCCATTGCCGCCCAAAACCTGACCGTGACGCTCACGCCGCTGGGTGGGGCCGTTATTGCCGACGTACTCAGCCTGGCCCGGCAGGAGCCGCAGGCCGATGGCCGCATGGTGCTGAACCTGGGCGATGTGCACGAGAACGAGGACAAGCCGCTGGGCCTGCAAGTGCAGCTGCGGGCGCTACCCGCCGGCGGCCACCAGCTGCTGCACATTGCCTACCGCGCCGATGCCATTCGCAACGGCAACATCGAGGCAATTTCGGGCGAGCACACGGTGCAGGTTACGGCCGGGCCCATTGAGGCCGTGGCGGCGGCTTCGGATGGCGGCGTGATGCTGGATTTGGCCCGCCTGCGCATTGCCCGCGACAAGGAACGCGCCGTGGACCTGGCCGATGCCGGCAAGCACGCCGAGGCCGAGGCCCTACTCCAGCA
>JAYSZD010001014.1:0-2624 GCA_043738185.1 Hymenobacter sp.
GCGAAACGCATGGCGCGGTAGGCGAAAATACGCTCGGTATCAATCTGATGCTGAAGCATTTCCTTCAAGGTCCACTTGCCTTCGGCATAACCCTTCTCCGCCTGCGCTTCGGTGAGGCGGCTGAACAGGGCGTGGAATTCCGGTGCGATGGCCCGCAGTACTTCGCGGGGGTCGGCCCCTTCCGGAACCTGGTTGATGTAGGTGGCAGCGTAGGGCAAAAAATCACCTTCGATTGGGCGGGAAACGGGCATGTGGCTGGGTATTAATGAGCGGATAAGGTCAGCCGAAGGCGGCGTGGGTTGCACTTCAGAGGCAGCAGGCACTGGCAAAATGAGCGGCGCGGAAGCAGGCTCGGCCACGGGAGGCGCCGTGGCGGGCAGGATGGCGGGCGCTAATGCGGGGTCGAGCTGCAGCCGCACCACCGGCAGGGGCGCGGCCATAGCCACCGCACTTCCCTCTTGCCCAAAAGCCCAGCGCAGGAAATCGGGCATCACCCGGCCCCAGGTGTCGGGGTGGTGGTGGCCGCCTTCCACCTGCACGTAGCGCAGGGCCTGGTGCACATCCAACCCGTGCTTCACCAGCTCTTCAATTAAATCGAGGCAGTCTTCAATGGAATCGATGACGCCGTTTTCGTTGCGGTCGCTGCGTTCGTCGAGGGTACCGGTTTGCAGCCAGAAACGGTGGCTGGAATGCAGCTGCCCGGCCCGCACGAGGCCGTGCATAATGCGGTCGGCGGGCGTGTAGCCGGCCCCCACGGCCCGCTGCCGCCACCAAAACGACCCCGAAAACACACCCGCCCGCGCAAAGGCCTGCGGATGGTGCCATACCAAGTCGAAAGCCGATAGTCCGCTCAGTGAAAAACCCGCCACCACGGCTTCTGCGGGGTCCGCAGAAGCCTGGTATTTGGCTTGCGCAAACGGCAGCAGCTCGTGTAGTACAAACTGCGAATAAGCCCCGGCCCGGCTGCCGCGGCCGTTAAAATCGGCATGCATGGCCGTGCCGTACTCCTGCACCCGTTGCTCGTTGGCATGCACAGCCACCACTACGAAGGGCCGCACGGCGCGCTGAGCATATAAATTATCGAGCGTCGCTTGAAAATTCAACCGCTCCAGGTCCTGTCCGTCGTTTAAATATAGAACCGGATACGGGGACGCTGCCGTGCAGTCGACGGGAGGCAGCAGCAGCGTCAGCTCCATCTCACGCTCCAAGTAATTGGAAGTCAGAACCTCCCGTACTAACCGGGTACCGGCAGCAAAAGCAGAGAGACTGGCTACGGGAAGTGGCATAACGACAAAGTAACACAGACGCCCAGAGTCGGGGCTGCGATTCAGTTGGAAAGAAGGCGCTTTTTCACATAATCGGACGTCCAAAGCGAAAGCCGCTCTACAGATTTCGCGGCTGTGGAGTTGAAACGGCTTGCCTTTTTAAACAGGTGAAACCTGGTTTATCGCCGAAATATGGCAGGCCCGTTATTTTTAACTAGTTTGCCGTACAGCTTTAACGTCCCTCTCCACCATCTCCCCCCCGACCCTGTGCAGGAACAACATCGGCGATTTTATTCGCACCACCTCGGCCAAGACATCGACATGCTGGTTTTCGGCACCTGGGGCTATCCAGTGGTGATTTTTCCAACTTCGGGTGGGCACACCAACGAAGCCCGTGACTTCAAGCTAATTGAAGCGGCCCGGCCGCTAATTGAAGCGGGGCGCGTGAAGCTTTACTGCATCGACAGCGTGGACCGGTTTTCGTGGTATGCGAAGCATTTGGAACCCGCCATTCGGGTAAAAAACCACGTTTTTTACGACCAGTTTCTGAGCGAGGAGCTGGTGCCCATGCTGCAACAAGAGTGCAATGTGGACAAGATTGGCGTGGCCGGGTGCAGCTTTGGCGGCTACCACGCGCTGAATTTCGCGTTCCGGCACCCCAATCAGGTCGCGCATTTATTTACGATGGGCGCGGCCTTCGACATCCGCCAGTTTATGGACGGCTACCACGACGACAACGTGTACTACAACAACCCGCCCGAATACCTGCCCGCGGCCCAAAGTGAACACTTTCAGTGGATGAATATCATCCTGGGCACTGCGGAACACGACTTTTGCCGGCATTCCACGTTTAACATCTCAAGCATTTTGCGGGAGAAAGGCATTCATCACACCCTGGACGTGAAACCGTTCGGTGACCACGACTGGCCGGTGTGGTGCGAGATGTTCCCGCAATACCTCAACACCATTTAGCCGCGCGTTTGCACGCCAGCGGCATTTCACCCTTCTTACCAGACACCCATAAAACTGTACCATGAAAAAAATCGGCATTCTTTTCGGACAGGAAAACACCTTTCCTCAGGCTTTCATCGACCGTATTAACCAGAAAGCGCCCGCCGGCATCAGCGCTGAGTTTGTCAACATTGAGCAAGTAGAGCAGCACGTAGCGCCGGACTACGCCGTGATTGTCGACCGCATTTCGCAGGACGTGCCGTTTTACCGGGCCTACCTCAAAAACGCGGCCCTCATGGGCACGGCAGTAATTAACAACCCCTTCTGGTGGTCGGCCGACGAGAAATTCTTCAACAACGCGCTGGCTGTGCGACTGGGCGTGCCGGTCCCCAAAACCCTGCTCCTGCC
>JAYSZD010001015.1:0-6570 GCA_043738185.1 Hymenobacter sp.
TTATTACGGCAGAACAATTCGCTGGAATCCAGAACGGCGCAAACCTGACAAGGTCCTTCGCAAGCTCAGGATGACAAACGCGTTAAAAAATTCAACTACCCGGCCGCTGCAATCTGCCGAAGTAATTCGCTCCCCAACAAGTACCGCCCTTGTTTTTCCTGCTTTCTAAAGTCCTCGACTTCGTACTGCTGCCCACGGTGTGGCTGCTGGTGCTACTAATAGCCGCCCTGGTGGCCCGGCAGCCGCGCCGAAAGCGGCAATGGCTGGTGGCCGCGCTGGTGGTTTTTCTGCTCAGCACCAACTCCGGGCTGGTGAACGAGGCGCTGCTGGCCTGGGAACGTCCGCCCGTGCCCTTGTCCGCGTTGCCCGCGCAGTCCGACGCGGCCGTGCTGCTCACGGGCATCACGGGCGGCAACAAGTCGCCGCACGACCGGGTGTATCTGGGGCCGGGCGCCGACCGCCTCACGCACGCCCTGTGGCTGTACCGCGCCGGCCGCGTGCGGCGCATTGTTATCTCCGGCGGCTCGGGCGCAATCGGCCACCGAGGCCCCACCGAGGCCGGGGAGCTGGCCACGCTGCTCCGCCTGGCCGGCGTGCCGGCCCGCGACCTGCTCCTGGAGGAAAAGAGCCGCAACACCCACGAAAACGCGCTTTACACCAAGGCGCTGCTGGCAAAACACCCCGACATAGAGTCGCTGGTGCTGGTGACCTCCGCGTTTCATCAGCGGCGGGCCATGGGCTGTTTCGAGAAAGCCGGCTTGCGTCCCGTTGCGTTTCCCGCCGGCTTCCGCAGCAGCGACCGTCGCCTCACGCCCGCTGCCTGGCTGCTGCCCAGCCCCGGCGCGTTGCAGGAGCTCAGCGGGCTGGTGCACGAAATAGCCGGGTGGCTCACCTACCGGCTCTTAGGCTATTTGTAGCGGGTGGCAGGTCATTCTGTCTTGGCCGTCGCAGCAGCTTCTTTGCCAATCCAGATGGATTTCTGGTTCACGAATTCGCGGATGCCCAGGTAGGAAAGCTCCCGGCCGTAGCCGGACTTTTTCACGCCGCCGAAGGGCAATTCCGGCATCGATTTCACCAGACCGTTGACGAAAACGGCGCCGCACTCAAGCCGCCGGGCCATGGCCTCGCCCTTGCTGGCATCGGCCGTCCACACGCCCGCGCCCAGGCCAAAGCGCGAGTCGTTGGCCAGGCGCACGGCATCTTCGGCGTTTTTGGCTTCCAGCACCAGGGCCACGGGGCCGAAAAACTCTTCGTCGTAGGCCCGCTGGCCGGGTTTGATATTTGACAGAATCACGGGCCGGAAGAGCGCGGTGCCGGGCTGGGCCTGGCCGCCGAACAGCTCCACTTTCGCGCCCTGCGCTACGGAGTCCGCTACTTGCCGGGTGAGCTCGTCGGCCAAATCGGGGCGGGCCAGGGGGCCGTACTGCGTGGCATCGGCCAGCGGGTCGCCGGGGCGCAGGGCCAGCAGGTGCGTTTTCAGCTGGCGGATGAATGCTTTGATGACCGGCTTCTCCACGATGAAGCGCTTGGCGGCAATGCAGCTCTGGCCGCTGTTCAGCATGCGGGATTGGGCGGCCGTTTTGGCGGCCAGGGCCACGTCGGCATCGGCCAGCACGATGAAGGCATCGGAACCGCCCAGCTCCAGCACCGCCTTTTTAATCTGAGCGCCGGCAATGGCCGCTACCGCCGCGCCCGCGCCCTCGCTGCCCGTGAGCGTCACGGCCCGGACCCGGTCGTCGGTGAGCAGCTTTTCTATCTGGTCGGTTTCAACGAGCAAGGTGCGAAAGCAGGCCGGCGGCAGCCCCGCGTCGTGGAAGATTTTTTCCAGCGCCAGCGCGCATTGGGGCACGTTGGAGGCGTGCTTGAGCAGGCCCACGTTGCCGGCCATCAGGGCCGGCGCGGCGAAGCGCACCACCTGCCAGAGCGGAAAATTCCAGGGCATCACGGCCAGCACCACGCCCAGCGGCTGGTGGCTAATGAAGCTGCGGCGGGCGTCGGTTTTCACGATTTCATCGGCCAGGAAGCCTTCGGCGTGGGCGGCGTAGTACTCGCAGCAGGCGGCACACTTCAGTACCTCGGCGCGGCCGTCGGTCACGGGCTTGCCCATTTCCAGGGCCATGAGGCGGGCCAGCTCGTCCTGGCGCTCGCGCAGCAGGCCGGCCGCCCGCTGCATAATGCCGGCGCGGTGGGCAAACGTAGTGGCGGGCCACCGGGCCGCTTCGCGGTGCGCCTGGCCAAGGATGCGCTCGGTTTTGGCCCAGCTGAAGGCTTTGAACCGGCGGAGCACGCGGCCGGTGTGGGGGTTGTAGGATTCGATGGGCATGGCGGGGGATGAACGGAGAATGAGGATGGGCAGATGGGCTTTGAGAAGAGCATTGGATGGGAGCACCTTACCAGGAAGTAACGCGGCGCGATTATCTCCGCTGCACCAAGGTTTAACTTGTGGCAAGGTAGTGTGGTTACGCAATGCCTTGCAGCATGGTGGCAATTAGGTGCCACCGCGTATTTTCGTGCGCTTGCAATGGCTCCGCTTTCGGTTCCATCCTTCATTTTCTGTCACTCCCGTGCCCGATACCTCCCTTATTTCCCTACCACCCGCTGCCGAGGCGGAACTCGTCCGGCGGCTCCAGGCCCGCGACGAGGCGGCGATGACACTGTTCTACGACCGGTACTCGGCGGCGCTTTACGGCGTCATCTTCCGCATCGTGAAGGCCGAAGACGAAGCCGAGGACGTGCTGCAGGAGGCCCTCGTGAAAATCTGGCACGCCTTTGCCAGCTACGACCCCAGCAAGGGCCGGCTCTTTACCTGGGTGCTCAATATTTGCCGAAATCTCAGCATCGATAAAATCCGTTCGCGGCAGCACCGCGTAGGTTCTCGCACTCAGGGACTGGACGAAAGTCTGACGGCGCAGCGCCAGGCCGCGCCCACGACCTTCCGTCCGGAGCATATTGGTTTGCAGGAGATTACCCAAAAGCTAATTCCTGAGCAACGCCTGATTATCGACTTGCTCTATTTCGAGGGCTTCACCCAAAGTGAGGTGGCCGAGGAGCTCAACATTCCGCTGGGAACGGTGAAAACCCGGGCCCGTACCGCCATCAAAGTCCTTAGCAAACTTATCCGCTAAATCAACCGTGGAAAATATCCAAGACTATATAGAATCGGGCATCCTGGAGCAATACGCTCTCGGGGAGCTGACGCCCGCTCAGCAGTCGGAGGTTGCCGGGCTCGCTGCCCGCTACCCCGAAATTCAAGACGAATTGACACAGGTTCAACAAGCCCTCGGTTTTTACGCCGAAGCCCACGCCATCACGCCACCCGCCGGGATGCGCGAGCGGGTGTTGGCTAATGTGATGGCTCAAATTGCCACCCCCGCCAGCTCCCTGCGCGCCGATGTGGATGCCGTGGCGCAGGCTCCGGCCGCTACCCGCACGCCCTTTGCTTCGGCAGCCCCTGCGGCTGAGGCCGTGGTACGCCCGCTCTCGTCGGCACCCGTGGCCGAGCCCGCCGGACGCTCCGTTTGGGCGATGGCAGCTTCCGTGGCTCTGATTCTGAGCCTGGCGGCTAATGCGCTGTTTTATTCCCGCTGGCAAGATGCCAGCAGCGACCTGGTGGCTTTGCAAGGCGACCAGGCCCGGTTTGCCACTACCACCCAGGTGCTGGACCGCCAGCTCGGTAACCTGCGCCAGGAAAACCAGGTGCTGCGTAACGACGAGTTCCAGCCCGTAGTCCTTGCGGGCACCAAAACCGCCCCCACGGCCAAGGCCCGCGTGTTCTACAATGCTTCTACCAAAAAGGTGTATCTGGACGTGAAAAGCCTGCCTGCGCTGCCCGCCGGCCAGCAATACCAGCTCTGGGCCCTCGACAACGGCAAGCCCGTGGATGCCGGCGTGCTCACCGTGGCCACGGCCACCGGTGCGGGCCTGCAAGCCATGAAGGACATTGCCAGCGCCCAGGCTTTCGCCATGACGGTAGAACCCACGGGCGGCAGCATCAACCCAACCCTGAGCACCATGACCGTGGTGGGTAACATTTAAATTGGAGGCCGGTTCGGAAAGCTACAATTGCTTTTCGGCCAGCCATTAGTGCGCTGCATCTTCTTACCGCTTGCCTGCCGAACCGGCGGGCAAGCGGTAATTTTGTTGTGAGCGGAAGGTATCACCGTCAATGTTTTATTTCGAATGCACGGCACCATTATTATATTGCTAAAACGCTACGTGCAAACCCAGTACGACCATAGCACGTGGGTGACGCTGATGGAAAGGGCGGGCCTCAGCAAGGTTGAATTTGACCATAAGTCTGTGTATCCTGACGAGCACATCTACGCGCTGGTTGACCACGCCTCGGTTATGACCGGGCTGCCGGCCGGCGCGCTGCACGAGAAATTTGGCGAATACCTCGTGCCCGACCTGATGTATATGTACCAGCGCCTGCTGCGGCCCGAATGGAAAACCCTGGACATGCTGGAGCACACCGAGCTGACGATGCACAAGCAGGTGCGGAAAGAACACACTGAAAACTCACCGCCCGTGCTCGACGTTACCCGGCTGGGACCCAACGAGCTGGTGATTAACTACGTGTCGCCCCGGCGCATGGGCGGGCTGGCCGTGGGCATTGTGCGGGGCGTGGCGAGCTATTATGACGAGGCCGACCAGATTCACATCAGCCCCACGTATTCGGAGGGCGGCGAGCGGGTGAGTATCCGCGTGCGCCGCAGCCGGCCCACCGCTCCCTGATGGGCCTTCCGGGCTGAAATTTTGTTACATCTTTCGTGCGCGGCTGTGCCATGTTTGCCTTTCGCCAGGAGTCCTGGCCGCAAATGCCGCAATCTTTGCCTTCAACTCATGGCTCTAAAACGCGCTGCTTTCACCTGCTTCAGCTTGCTGGCGCTCACGGCCTGCGGCCAGACCGAGCCCGGTAAGACCAGTGCTGCTTACGCCCGCATGCTGCAGGCCCTGTACCGCAACACCGTGCCCACCGTTGGCCCGGCAGCGCTGGCCAAGGAGCTGAGTGAGCCGGTGAAACCGCAGCTGCTGGACGTGCGCAGTCCCGCTGAATTCAAGGTCAGCCATTTGCGCGGGGCCCGATTCGTGAATTACGATTCGCTGACCAACGAGCAATTTGCGGGGCTCGACCGCCGCCGGCCGGTGGTGGTGTACTGCTCGGTGGGCTACCGCAGCGAGCGGCTGGGGGAGCGGTTGCAGGCCCTGGGCTTCCGCAATGTCCGCAATTTATACGGCGGGCTGTTCGAGTGGGTCAATCAAAACCATCCTGTTTACAATGCTAAAGGCGCCACGCTTGACGTTCACCCGTACTCGGCCCTGTGGAGCCCGTGGCTGAAAAACGGCCGAAAAGTATATGAATAACTCGCTGACTACCGATGAAAAGGCGCACCTGCTGATTTTTGCCCGCGTGCCCGCGCTGGGACTGGTAAAGACCCGATTGGCCGCTGGAGTGGGCGAGGCCGCCGCGCTGGCTACTTACTATGAGCTGCTGGGCATTACGCGCACGGCCGTGCTGGACGCGGGCGTGGCCACCACCGTTTGGCTGGCCGGTACCGCCGGCCCAGAACCCACTGAGACAGAAGCCCGGGAGTGGGCCGGTCTGCCGACGCGGAGCCAGGCCGCTGGCGACCTGGGCCAGCGCATGACGGCCGCCTTCGCCGCCGCCTTTGCCGCCGGGGCCGGGCGGGTGGCCATCATTGGCACCGATTGTCCGGGCCTGCGCGAGTCCCACCTGACCCAGGCATTTGCTTTGCTGAACGAGCACGGCGTAGTGCTGGGCCCGGCCACTGATGGCGGCTATTACCTGCTGGGCTTGCGCCAGCCGCAGCCCGAGCTGTTTTTAAACAAGCAATGGAGCACCGCATCGGTACTGGCCGATACCGTAGCCGACGCCGGGCGGCTGGGCTGCCGAGTGGCCCTGCTGCCCGCGCTGCACGACGTGGATACCGCCGCTGATTTAGCTACCTGGCGCGTTGCGCCAGCCTGAGTGAATGTGGTATCGATGAGAAGTATTGCTGGTAAGCAGCCAGCTATAGTCTTCGTGGAGTAAGAAGAGGGGCAGGGTGCTGGGCATAGTCCCGGCCGGCAACGCAATGAAAGCACCGGCCTTCAGGCTAACGGAGGGGCACAGGCTGAGCACGCGCGGCGAGCAGGAGTTTTTTCATGGGGAAGGAGATATAGTGGTAGAAAGCTGGGGGAGGCTCACAAGTGCGAATGTGCTTTTATGAAACGTAGCCTTCCTCGCCTTGTTGGCGTGCTCGGCCATATAAATGCTTTGGTATCGAATTAGCCAATGGCCGACTACCGTAAATGCTATATATGTACTCACAATCTGGGTCACTTAAATCAAAATGCTCATCCACTTTCATGCCTTCGTTAATCATTGAACACATAGTAATGGCTGTTTCAATCATAACCGCAGACTTTGATGACAGGAATTCTAAATGAATAACATTTGGTAGCGCCGTCTCCAATAGTGGATAAAGGGCTAAATTCTGAGTATAATAAGTATTACCTAATTTTGGCTGCCTCGGAGTAGACATTCTGTCTGCTATTACATATTCTGGC
>JAYSZD010001016.1:0-2621 GCA_043738185.1 Hymenobacter sp.
GCTGCCCTAATTTGCCTCGCGGCGGCGAGCTTCCCAAGTTGCCTCACGCCGCCGGATTATCCCGACGAGCCGGAAATCGAATTTAATAGCCTCAACAAGATTTTCGTGCCCTCATCGGGCGGTCAGCTGGCTGCGGATACCCTTACGTTCGCCATCGACTTTAAAGACGGCGACGGCGACCTCGGATTATCAGCTGAAGACATCGAAAACGCGCCTTATAAGGATACGACGGGCGGGCCCAACAACCGTGGTTACCGGTTCAATTACTTAATTGAACCGTTTAAGAAAAATGCCGTCAGCGGGGTTTTTGAACAGTTTATCTTGCCCGGTGGCAGCCCCGGCGAGTACGACGGGCGCTACCCGCGCCTCTACGGCGACAATGACGATGATGCCAAGCCAGCCCCGCTGCGCGGGACGCTGCGCTACAAGCTGGTCCTCTTTCCCGGCGACGGGATTTATTTTGCCGGCGATGTCTTCCGCTTCGAAATCAGCATCCTGGACCGTAAGCTGCACCAAAGCAACAAAATAACCACCAGCGAAGTAACGCTGGGCCGGTAAATCCGGCCCAGCGTCAGCCTCTCTCCGGCCTAATAAATTTCGGGAAAGCGCGCGGGCTCGGCCTCGCTCATCATCTCGTAGAGGGTATCGAACACGTCTTCGGCGTTGGGCTTGCTGAAGTAGTCGCCGTCGGAGCTGTAGGCCGGGCGATGGGGCTGCGCGGCCAGGCAGCGCGGCTGCGCGTCCAGGAAGCGGTAGGCCTGCTGCTCATCCACCACCTGCTGCATCATGAAGGCGGTGCCGCCGCCGGGCACGTCCTCGTCGGCAAACAGCACGCGGTTGGTCTTGCGGATGCTGTCCACAATCTGGTGCTCGATATCAAACGGCAGCAGGGTTTGCACGTCAATGACTTCAACCGAGATGCCGACCTCGGCCAGTTGCCTGGCCGCGTCCATCACAATGCGGCACATCGAGCCGTAGGTTACCACGGTCACGTCGGTACCGGCTTGCAGCACTTCGGGCCGGCCCAGGGGCAGCGTGAACTCGCCCACGTTGCTCGGAATCCGTTCTTTCAGGCGGTAGCCGTTCAGGCACTCAATCACTAGGGCGGGCTCGTCGCTACGCAGCAGCGTGTTGTAGAATCCAGCGGCCTGGGTCATGTTGCGGGGCACGCACACGTGCATTCCGCGCAGGCTGCCCAGAATCATGCCCATCGGCGAGCCGGAATGCCAGATGCCTTCGAGACGGTGGCCGCGGGTGCGCACAATCAGGGGAGCCTTTTGGCCGCCTTTGGTGCGGTACTGCAGGCACGCCAGGTCGTCGCTCAAAATCTGCACGGCGTAGAGCAGGTAGTCCAGGTACTGGATTTCGGTGATGGGGCGCAGGCCGCGCAGGGCGGCACCTATCCCCTGCCCCACGATGGTGCATTCGCGAATGCCGGTATCGGTCACGCGCAGCTCCCCAAACTTTTCCTGCAAGCCGGCGAAGGCCTGGTTTACGTCGCCAATCTTGCCCACATCCTCGCCAATGGCAAAAATGCTGGGGTCGCGCTGGAAGTTGGCATCGAAGCAGGCTTGCAGCACCTCGCGGGCGTCGACCACGGGCGCATCGGCGGCGAAGGCAGCGGGCACTTCCTCAATATTACCAACGGCGTACTCGCTCTGACTGAACAGGTTGGAGTTGTACCGGTCCGCGTTTTCAGCCAGCAGCTGCTCCAGGTGGCGCTGCACGCTGCGGCGGCCGAAGCTCTTTTTCTCGTTGCGCACCTGGCGCAGGGCCCGGCGCAGCGTCCGCACAATGTCGGCCCGGATGGGCGTGGGATTGGTTTTCAGCTGCTCCACCAGCTCATGCATGGTGTTTTCGGTGCCGGTGTCGGCCACCAGCTGGTCGAGCAGCTTCACGGCTTCGTCGCGCTCGGCTTTAATAGTATCAAAGAAAGCCGACCAGGCCGCCGTACGGGCGGTTTTGATAACGGCAGCAGCGGTTTTTTCGATTTCATCCAGCTCGATTTCAGTGGCGTGGCCTTCGGCCAGCAGCCACTCACGCAGCTTGTGCAGGCAATCGTGGGCTTCCTCCCAGCCCAGCCGGTCCTTGCTCTTGTAACGCTCGTGCGAGCCGCTGGTGCTGTGGCCCTGGGGCTGCGTCACTTCCGTAACGTGAATGAGGACGGGCACGTGCTGCTCGCGGCACACGGCGGCGGCGCGCTGGTAGGTATCGAGCAGGCCGGCATAATCCCAGCCGCGCACCACGTAAATTTCGAAGCCCTGCTCACCTTCGCCATCGCGCTGCAAGCCGGCCATGATGGCGGAAATACTCTGCTTGGTGGTCTGGTACTCAGCTGGCACCGAGATGCCGTAGTGGTCGTCCCAGACGCTCACCAGCATGGGCACCTGCAGCACGCCGGCCGCGTTCAGCGCTTCAAAAAACATGCCCTCCGACGTGCTGGCATTGCCGATGGTGCCAAACGCCACCTCGTTGCCGTTGGTGGAAAGATGCGTGAACTGGTGCAGCTCGGGGTTTTGGCGGAACAGCTTGGAGGCGTAGGCCATACCCAGCAAGCGCGGCATTTGCGCGCCGGTGGGCGACACGTCGGCCGAGGAATTCTTGGTTTGGGTGAGGTCGGT
>JAYSZD010001017.1:0-1051 GCA_043738185.1 Hymenobacter sp.
GCCAGCACCGTTCTCTTTAATCTGTTCACGGTGATGAACGGTGTGGTAGCGACGCCGATTCAGGCGACCGGCGACATTGCCGGCTTCGCCCTCACAATGTTGCCCGGCTCCACGCTGGTACTTCCGATTACGGCGGTCGGTGCGGAGCGCGCGTTTTCCTTTGACGCGGGTTGGAAACGCTACCGGATTGCGGACAGCCGAACGACCGTCCCCAAGGTTGCGGCGGGGGCAACGGTTCGGCTGGTGGTGGAAAAGCATACCGATAACACGTTTACGGCCGGATGGCTCCGGTAATGGGACGGCGGCGCTACTTCACGATGCTCATACTCATGCTGCTCTCCGATGGGCAGTTGAGTTTCACCAACCGCCACCGGGGCGCGCTGGAAGGCAACACCGCGTACTACTCGACGCGCAACGGCTATTCGACCGACATTAAGCTCGCCATTGGGGTCAACAAGCTCACGACCCTGAAAATCAGCCACGGCGACACGGCCGGGACGGTGAGCGAGTACACCATCGGCCCCAGCGGCACGACGGGCGGCGGCGTGCTCTCGAACACGCTGGGGGTTTACATTTTCAGCATCCCGTACACCTCGCCGCAGGACACGGAGCCCGAAAACCCTACGGCCCCGCTTGCCGAGCGCTACGCCCGCGAAAAACAGGTCAAAATTGAGTTCGGCGACTACACCGCTTGCACCCATTTTACCGAAGCGACCAACAGCGAAATTACCGGCTTTTCGGCGGAAGGGCTGCCGTCGCTGGCCATTCAAATTTTTTCGTTTGAGAACAACCTACTGAGTACGCTTGGCCTACTGCCCGCCTCGGTAAAAGAGTTAAAAGCGGGCGGCAACCTGCTCACGGCGGAAGCCCTCAGCACCGGGCTTGCCTTGTGCCGAACCACAATTGAACTGATACACCTTTCGCCCAACTCGCTGGGGTCGTTCGTTCAAACAACTCCGGTACAAAACGTGCCAATGACGCAGAGTTACGACCTGCGCCAATTCCCGGCCGCAAAAGAGTTTTTTGCGCAGGGCTGCGGGGTCGTGGAGTT
>JAYSZD010001018.1:0-1050 GCA_043738185.1 Hymenobacter sp.
TGCTGGTGGCTCCCACCGCGGCCGACCCGCAGGGCTTCCCGGCCTGGCTGCGCATCGGCCATTGGGTGAATTTCTTTTTCCTGGTGCTCATCATCCGCAGCGGCCTTTCCATTCTGGCCGACCACGCCCGCCTGTACTGGAACAACGGCTGCGCGCCGGGCACCGATTGGCTGCGCTTCACACCGGTGGCCGTGCCTACTGACCGGGTGTGGACGGCCAAGGAGGACGCCCGCTACCTCAGTCCCGTGCTGGGGCTGCCCGGCTACCGGCACACCATCGGGCTGGCCCGGCACTGGCACTTTATCACGGTGCCCTTCTTTCTGCTCAATGGGGCGGTGTTCATCGCCCTGCTGTTTTTCACCAACCACTGGCAGCGCCTGGTGCCTACGTCCTGGCAGGTGCTGCCCGACGCGTGGAACATCTTCGTGCACTACGCCACCTTCCATTTGCCGGTGGAGCCCAACGGCTTTTACCACTACAACGCCCTGCAGCAGCTCGCGTACTTCACGGTCGTGTTTGTGCTGGCCCCCATCTCCATGCTGAGCGGCATGGCCATGTCGCCGGCCATCGAAAACCGGTTTCATTGGCTGCCCAAGCTGTTCGGTAACCGGCAGGGGGCGCGCTCGGTGCATTTTCTGGTGCTGGTGGCTTACGTGGCGTTCACCATCGTGCACGTGGCCATGGTGGCCGCCACCGGCCTCACCCGCAACATGAACCACATCGGCACCGGCCAGGACAACGCCACCAGCTCCGCCGGCCTCTGGATTGGGGCCGGTGTGCTGCTGCTGACCGTAGCGGCCGCGTTCGGGGCGCACTGGGTGTCGTGGCAGCGGCCCCGCGCCCTGCAGAAAACCGCCGCCGCCATCAACGGCAACCTGTGGCGCTGGTCGATTGACAAGTTCCATCCCACGGTGTACTACACCAAAGCCGACATCACGCCCTACTTCTGGCTGAACGGCAAGCTGCCGGACTCGGCGCAGTGGCATGCGTTGGCCGCGAACAACTTCCAGGATTTCAAACTGGTAGTGGGCGGCCTGGTGGAGAACCCCG
>JAYSZD010001019.1:0-1050 GCA_043738185.1 Hymenobacter sp.
CGTTCGACCTCGTGGTGGCTTCTCAGGACTGGCACCCGGCCGGGCACCAGAGCTTCGCCAGCAGCCACGCCGGCCGGGCTCCGTTCGACCAAATCGACCTTCACGGCCTGCCCCAGACGCTCTGGCCCGACCACTGCGTGCAGGAAACCGCCGGTGCCGATTTACACCCCGACCTGGACACGCGCCGCGTAGAGGCAGTCTTCCGCAAGGGCATGGCGCCGGATATTGATTCCTACAGCGCCTTTTTCGACAACGGCCACCGCAAGGCCACCGGCCTGGCCGACTACCTGCGCGGCCGCGGCGTGACCGATGTGTACCTGGCCGGCCTCGCGGGCGACTATTGCGTATACTTTTCCGCGCTCGATGCGCTGGCAGCTGGCTTCGCCACCTTCGTGGTGACCGATGCCACGCGGGCCATCAACGCCGACGGATTCCGGGCGGCCCTGACTGATTTGCAGCGCAAAGGGGCCCAACTCCTGGAAAGCGGGGCGCTGCTGGCGGCACCCGCCAGCTAGTCTGCGGCGGCCTCACCGCCCGGTCCTGCCCGGCGCCTTTAAACGATACCACTACTCATGGATTTGCGCCCCCGCGACACCGATAGAAACTGGCAGCGCACCGGCTACCGCGTCATTTTTGAGTCGGACACCCGCGCCGGCCTAGCCTTCGACGTGGTGCTGCTGGCCGCCATTGCCCTGAGCGTGGCGGCGGTGATGCTCGACAGCGTGCGGGCCATTCACGCCCGGTACGGCACCTTTTTGCGGGCGACGGAGTGGTTCTTCACCGTCCTTTTCGTCCTCGAATACCTGGCGCGGCTGCTGGTGGTGCGCCGGCCGCTGAATTACGTTTTCAGCTGGCTGGGGATTGTTGATTTTCTGGCCACCGTGCCGGCCCTGGCGGCGCTCGTGCTCACGGGCAGCCACTACCTGGTGGCCATTCGCACGCTGCGGCTGCTGCGCATGTTCCGCATTTTTAAGCTGGGCCGGTTTGTGGGCGAAGGCGAATTCATCGTGACGGCGCTTAAGGCCAGCCGGTTCAAAATTCTGGTTTTTC
>JAYSZD010001020.1:0-2614 GCA_043738185.1 Hymenobacter sp.
GTTCCGCCACTCTTGAAAGTGTATTCGGAACGGAGCAGGTTATTCACGCTCAGGCCAGCATAAAATTTAGGGGCTTCGTACCAAAGCCCGGCACCCATGTCAAACTTGCTGTCGGAAGCATTTTTGGGCACATTGATGTCGTTTTCGTCGATGGCGATGTAAGTACCTTTTCCCAAATAAGTATAGAGACCTTGCAGGCCGATACCCAGCGTTCCGGAACCCAACTTGACGTGCTGCGAGTACGAGAGAGCTGCATTGGTCATTTTGGCCATGCCAGCCTGGTCATAGTACACAGCCAGTCCCACGCCGCCGTTAGTAGCCAGCACCGGCAACGACCCGGTGATGAGCCCGGTACGGGGCGAGCCGTTGGCGTCACCGTATGTCCCGTAGTTCAAGTACTGGTAACGCAGAATCATGTTAACTTCTCCGTATCCTTTGACGCCGGCGTAAGCCGGGTTGAGGTGCATCCCGTTCGTCCCGTACTGGGTGAACTGCGGCTGTTGCTGTGCAAAAGCAGTACCCGCTACAACAGAGAGGAGCAGCGTCGCAAATAACGTTACTTTCATAGTGTAGGGATAGACGAGTAGAAGAAGAAACGGAAAGGTGGCACCGAGGGAGAACAGCTACCAAATGTAAGCCAAAAACATTCTTTAAAGAAACGGTTCCCGAGTGGCTTGCGCCGCGGTCTGATTATGCGGGCTTACCGGCCACTGGAACTGGCATTTTTGGGACTAGCCTTGCCTCTTTAGCTTTGGGAATGCTGCCGGATGTAGGCTTCAATGGCGCCGGTCATCGACGGGGCATTGGGATGGGGAGCTTCTATGTCAAGAATTAGGCCGGCATCAATAACAGCTTTGGCCGTGGTGGGACCGAAAGCAGCCATGCGCGTCCCCTCCTGCACAAAATCGGGAAAATTGATGAAGAGAGAGCTGATGCCCGACGGACTGAAAAAGGCAATGCAGTCGTACTTCACGTCCGAAAGGTCGGATAGGTCGCTGGCCACGGTGTGATAAATAACCGCCTCGGAAAATTTCAGATTGTTAGCACGCATGAATACCGGCAAGTCGTCTTTGCGGATATCGGAGCAAGGATACAGAAACGTTTCGCCTTTGTGCTTTTTAATGACATCAAACAAATCTGCTGCCGTGCGTTCGCCCACAAATAGCTTACGCTTGCGCAGCACGATGTATTTCTGCAAATAGTTGGCAGTTTGCTCCGAGATGCAGAAGTACTTCATCTCGGCGGGCATTTCCAACTTTGCTTCCTGGCAAATGCGAAAAAAATGGTCGACGGCGTTGCGGCTGGTGAAAATAACCGCCGTAAAGTCCAATATATTTATCTTTTCGCGGCGAAAGTCCTTGTAGGACACCGGCTGCACTTCGATAAACTCCCGAAAATCTACCCGTATGCCATATTTTTCGGCAATTGCGAAGTAGGGAGATACGTCGTTGGTGGGCGTGGGCTGGGTAACCAGGATACTCGTAATGCGCTTGGCATGCCGGCCTGTGCCCGGCTTATCTGCACTCTCGGCCATACAGGAATTGAAAGGGTAGTATTAGAACAATAAGAAGAAGCAAGATGAGCTAATGTGAAGTATGAGGCAAAAGCTTGTCAGTAAGTAAAAACAACAATCTTAAGCAAAACCAATAAGGGCAGTACTTCAGTTGCACAAAGGTAGGCAAACAAATGTAGATTTAGCAGAGAGGCATGGCGATGAAGGGTGTGGCCAACGCGCAGCACAGTACCGACAAGTACGATTCCAATGGCGGCGCTGGCCGCCCAAGCTACGGGTTGCGGATAGCTGCTATTCAGGCTGAGGTAAAGCAGCAGCACCAGGGGCAGAGCCAAACCGGCCAGCAGCGTGGTCCGCAGAAATTCCCGGTATTGCATATTCACAAGTGATTGCAGACCGAAAATATATCCTAAAACTCCTATGTACAAGTACTTGCCAAAGACAAAGACAGCTATAATGACGGTGTAGAGCAGCACCCGCACCGCAATCGCGGTTTCGGGCACATTGAAGAAACGCCGCAATAAAGGCAAATTCTGAAGGTCGGTGTGGATGGCGGTGAGCAGCAAACCAAACGACAAGGAGAACAGCCCCACCAACAGCAGATTAAGTAGGGTAAAGGCCGGTTTACTTAGAAAGGCCTGTTGGTTGCTGCCATTTCCAAACAACTCCTCTACCTGAAAAATACGAGCCATGCCTAGCTGATAGGTGGAACGTACCGCCCCATACGAGAGGCCTATTACCAGCAAGAAGCCCAGGTAAACATTCTGACCCTGGGGGCTGGGTAACCGGGGCTGTGCTTCTCCAACAAGCGCTTTCGGGCGGCCATCGAAAAGGCCGCGGCTGCTCACGCCCAGGAAAGAGGCCAGGGCCGGGTTGCCTTCGGGCTGCCAAACGGCCAGCAGGTGCCGGCCGGGCGCCAGTTGCGCCGGCAAAAGCTGCGCAATATCAACCGCATACGTGGCGGCAGTACGGGCCGTAAAAATCAGTTGATTATCCAAAAACAAGCTTAGGCCCGGCTGGGCGGCGAAGGACAGCGGAAATGGCTGATTCCGCTCGACCTGCACCCACTGGTAATACACATGGGCGGGCTGGTGGTAGCCC
>JAYSZD010001021.1:0-1046 GCA_043738185.1 Hymenobacter sp.
TGGTGGGCGCCGAGGTGGAGATGATAAACCTGCCCAACCGCGAAGAGAAAATGAAGGAGGCCCTGCGCCCCCTCGCCGAGCAGTACGACTTCATCATCATCGACTGCTCGCCCTCGCTGGGCCTCATCACGGTCAACGCCCTCACGGCCGCGCACTCGGTCATTATCCCGGTGCAGTGCGAGTATTTCGCTTTGGAAGGCTTGGGCAAGCTGCTGAATACCATCAAAATCATCCAGAGCCGCCTCAATACGGAGCTGGAAATCGAAGGCATCCTGCTCACGATGTACGACGTGCGCCTGCGCCTGAGCAACCAAGTGGTGGAGGAAGTGCGCATGCACTTCCAGCAGCTGGCCTTCGACACCATTATCCCCCGCAACGTGAAGCTGAGCGAGTCGCCCAGCTTCGGCATCCCCGTCATCCTGCACGACGCGGAAAGCAAAGGCTCCATCAGCTACCTCAACCTGGCCCGCGAAATCGTGGAGAAAAACAGCGTGGAAGCCACCGAGGAAACGGCGGAGGACGAGCGGATTTAGGGGTATCTCTGCTAAAATCCTTATTTTACAACGGCCTGCTCGCCTGCTCTTTCGGAGTTGCACTCCGAAAGCCCGCTTACCGGGACTTGCAGTCCCCACGCATTGCGAGCAAACCAAGCGCCACTGAGTGCACCATTAGCTACAGGGCAGATTTCGACGTGCAATGCCCAAGGAGCAACTGAATGCGTAGAGATTGCAAGTCCCCGGTCGCGCCCTGAGTACGACTACCGCTAGACCTGATTTTACCCTCAACCCCTCCCCCAAACTTTCCGGCTTGCCCTTCGGCCAACAATCCGTAATTTTGACATCCGTTGCCGCATGCCTTTTATGGGCCCGGCCGATGAACTATGGCTTTAGAGAGAAACGAAGAGAAACTGCAGGCCGCCCTGGCCGCCGCTGCCGCCGTGAAACGCAAGAGCGGCCTGGGCCGGGGCCTCAACGCCCTGATTGAAGGCAGCTACGATAAAAAGGGCGAGCGGCCCGGCTCCAGCGAACGGCTCGTGTCGCACCCCG